>JBQCJQ010000515.1:0-2211 GCA_051952615.1 Humibacter sp. | reverse complement strand
GTCGATCGGTGCGGCGAGCAGCGCGTCCGGGTCGACGGTGGTCGAGGGCACCATCGCGGTGGAGTCCTCGTGCATCGCGTCCGTCCAGACGCGGGCGAGGCTGTCGCCGCCATGACCGGCGACGTAGCGCACCGCGGCGGCCGCTGGCTTCCCGGACACCGCTCCCGCCCACTCCGGCTCGAAATCCGCCGAAGGCGCGAGACCGGCGGCGAGACCGGTGGACAGGAAGTGTCGGGCGGCGTCGAGGTCCGTCGCGAAGCGCTTGCCCGCGAGCACGCCGTAGAAGTCCTTGTCGACGAGTCCGCGCCGCACGAGAGCGAGGGCGACCGCCTGGTCCTTCACCAGGGTCGTCATGGGGCGGGGCTGCTTCGCGGCACCGGGCGCCACCACCTGCGACGGTGCCCCTGGAGCGGGGCTCGAACGGCGAGACCGACGCTCGGACTCCGCACGCAGCACGCGCTCAGCGCCGCGCCGCGCGCGCCGGCCCAGGTTCACCAGGCGCCGACCGGGACCGACCACGCGGGAGCCGAGGCGGTACTCGAGGGTCTCAGCGCGCTGGTGGACGCGCGCACGCACCCAGTCCAGGGCTCTGCCGGACTCGCTCATCACGCCGCCGAGCAGGAGAGGAGTCCTGCCCGAGGTGCGTCCTCCTCCGCCGAGCGCGCCGAGCCGGTCGATCAGTGCGTCGATCGCCCGGTCACCGCTGACGAAGCCGAGCGCGCGCTCGCGAGCTCTGGCGCCGTGCCGCGCGATGGCGGTGCGGTCGTTGGCATAGACGGCGAGGGCGACCGCGAGGTCGTCGGGGTTGCCCGGGGTGAAGAGATAGCCGGTGCGCCCGGAGTCGATCAGCTCGACGGTGCCCCCGGAGCGCGCGCCCACGACGGGCTTGCCGAGCAGCATGTACTCCAGCGTGGTGCGGCCGAACGCCTCCATGGTCGACGGGGTGACCGCGATGTGCCCCTTCGCGACGATCGATGCCACATCGTCGGTCGGCGGAAGAATCGTGACCCTGTCGCCGACACCGAGACGGTCGGCGAGGTTGCGCAGTTCGTCGCGATAGCCGGTGGGGGCATCGGCGCCGACGAGCGTCAGCTGGGCCTCCACTCCCGCGGATGCCAGGCGTTGCACGGCCTCGATGGCGACGGCCTGACCCTTGGAGACGGAGATCGTGCCGACGCAGACGATCGCGAGAGCGACGTCCGCTGACGGCGCGTTATCCTCGGCCGCGTCCGGCGCCGCGTCGGCCGGGACGGCGACCGGGGGATAGGAGACGACGGCGCGCGTGCCCGGCGCGAACGATTCGATGTGGTCCCTGACCGCCTCCGAGTTCGCGACGACTACATCGGAAAGGGTCGCGATGTCACGCCAGGTCGGCTCCGCGCCGAACTCGAACTCCAGGCCGTGGTCGAGATCGCCGAACTCGCGGACCAGCCATGCGTGCGGCGTGCCGGTGACGGAAGCGGCGACGGCCGCCCAGGGGTTAACGATCGTGTTGGTGACGACCAGATCCACCTTCTCGCGCGCGATCAGGTCCGTGAACCGCTGAAGCGCCTGAGCGTTCTGCCGCTGATAGCGCAGGATGCGCTCGCCCTCGTCCGGGGCCTTGCGAAGCACCCACGGAAACGACGGGATGCGTGTGACAGCGAAGCCGCGGGAGATGAGCGCAGGCGCGAGCAGGCCGTCGGTCGCGGGGACGACGAAGACGAACTCGACCTCGGGGTCGCGTTCCCTCCACCGCTCCGCAATGGCGATGATCGACTTCTCCGCACCCCCGAGTGTCTCGTACGCCGGACTGTGACAGTTGACGAGGACACGCACAACAGAGACTCTAGCGGGAGCCTCACCGCTAGACTCGTCGGGAAGATCACGGGCCGGACCGTCGCCCGTCGTGGCTCAGTGAGGAAACTGTCCGTGAATTCGCGCCCCGGTGTCACCGTCGTCGTGCCCGTCTACGGCGACCTCGAGTCGCTCTCCGCCTGCGTCGAGGCGCTCAAGACCACTGTCGACTTCTCGCGGCATGCCGTGATGCTGGTCAATGACGTCGGACCTGACGCCGACGAGATCGAGGCAGCGCTGCTGGAGGCGATCGACGGTCTCGACGGTTTCGAGTATCACCGCAACGCGCGCAATCTCGGGTTCGTCGGCACGTGCAACCGCGCGGCCCTCGAACTCGACCGCAGCGACCGCGACATCCTGCTCCTCAACAGCGAC
>JBQCJQ010000514.1:0-2324 GCA_051952615.1 Humibacter sp. | reverse complement strand
TGCGGGCTCACGCCACGGGCGTCCGCAATGACTTGGAACGCCTCGAATCCCGCGCCCGCTCCGGAGCGGCCGATGCCGCCGAGCGGACTCCACGGCAGGAACGCGAGGCCAAGTTCCGCGCAGACCTCCAACTCGGGCTCGCTCGATCGAAAACGCGGTGAGTATTGGTTCTGCACGGACACCAGGCGGCCATCGAGCACGTCTTGCGCGATACGGATCTGCTCGGGATCGGCGTTGGACACCCCCGCCATCTCGATGACGCCGTCGTCGAGCAGGTCACGCAGCGCCGTGACCGAATCCTCGTAGGGCACCGCGGGGTCCGGGCGGTGGAACTGGTACAGGCCGATCTTCTCGACGCCGAGCCGGCGACGCGAGTCCTCCGCCGCTCCTCGGATGTAGTCGGGGTTGCCGTTCACGATCCAGGTGCCGTCGCCCGGACGGATGTGACCGCCCTTGGTCGCGACCAGCACGTCCGACGTGTCGCCGTCGTACTCGCGAAGCGCCTTGGCGATGAGTGCCTCGTTGTGACCGACCTCGTCCGCGTGGATGTGGTACGCGTTCGCCGTGTCGATCAGGGTGACGCCGGCATCCAGAGCCGCATGGATGGCCGAGATCGACCGCTTCTCGTCCGGCCTTCCTTCGATCGACATCGGCATTCCGCCGAGGCCGATCGCGCTCACGGTTCTAGTGCCGATCGTGCGCTGCTGCATCAGTCGTTCCCTTCCGAGGGTGGACAGTGGGGTGTTCGGTGAGTGAGCCGGTGCTCTCCTCGACGGAGATTCGCAGCTTGTCGGTGAGCGTCTGCAGTTGCTCGAGCTCCTCCGCGCTGAGGGCTCCTCCGACGTGGTCGATGATGGACCGCCCGTGCGGCACGGCGCACCTGCGGTACAGGTCGTACCCCGCATCGGTCAGACGAACGAGCGAGCCGCGTGCGTCATCCGGCTCGGGGCACTTCGAGACGAGTCCACGCTCGACCAACCGGTCGATGAGGCGGCTCACGCTCGGTTGGGTCAGGAGCACCTGGGTGCGCAGGTCACGCAGGCGGATGCTGCGGTCGGGCTGCTTCGAGATGGTGAACAGCACGTCGTACTCGGTCAGGCTGAGATCGGCGTCTCGCGGGAACTCGGCATTGAGGGTGCGCATGACGGTCACCTGAGCGCGGAACAGCGACTCCCAGGCGCTGATCGCGGACTTCTTGGTCACAGTCGCTCCTTTCAACGCGCTGGGAATGTTGCATTCCAGCGTAGGGGTGACGGCCGTCATGCGGGTGTGGGTGGCCGGGATGCGCTCGTACGGTGAGCCAGGGGCTAGCCTCGAAGCATGGATGATCGTCACCCCACCTATCCAGCCCGTACCGGCGCTGCCGGCGTCTGGATCTGGACCGCAGTCATCATCGCCGTGGTCGCCGCCGCAGGCTTCGTGATCACCATCGCGACCGCTGGCGGATACGCGGGCTGACGTCCCTCTGTCGCCCGGCCGACCATCTCGTCTGACAGACCGTCTCACCTGGTCGACTGTCCGGCCCGACCGCCAGTCCCGCCTGACCGACAGTCTCGCCTGACCGCGCCCTCGTGCCGGGCGAATCTGCGACCGCGAAGCCCGTCCCAGACAGGACAAGGGCCGGTCGTAGAGGCTTACGACCGGCCCTCTCCCTTGCACCAAGAGTGTCCTGCAATCACATTCCGCACCGACCGCCACAGCAAACAGCCGGTGCTCTTGAACTATATAACGAACAGGTAACGGGGCGCTAGTTATCCGTTTGTTATTTTTCGATGAGTTGGTTGTGGATGCCGTTCGCGACCGTCATCGAGGCGCGGCGCCCGGGCGAGTGTCTGCACCTCGAGTGTCCCGTCGCAGCGAGGGCTGCAAGAGTTTCCCACCTGGCCGAAGGCTACCTGGCTCGGGCCGGTCAGGCCGAGGTGGCTGACCCAGTTGTAGAGCGGAGCATAGTGCGGCTGCTGCCAGGCTGCCGCGGTGACGAATTCGGCGGCCCAGGCCACAAGCGGTCCCAGGAGCAGGAGCAGGCCTCCGACACGTGCGCGTGTGCCGCCGTGGACGATCGGGGTCATCGAAGCGCCATCCCGGGGACGCGGCGGCGGATGGCCTCCATCGTCGCCTCATCGGAGACGCCCTGCCAGTCCCACCGCGGCGTGTACGGCGCGGTGAGCGCGGTCACCTCGTCGTCGCTGAGCTCTACGTCGAGGGAGGCGATGGCCTCGTCGATCTGCTGCGTGGTGTTGGCGCCGACCAGCGGTGCGGTCACGACCGGCTGACGGTGCAGCCACGCGAGGGAGATCGTGGCTCGGCTGACCCCGTGCGCGGCC
>JBQCJQ010000513.1:0-6087 GCA_051952615.1 Humibacter sp. | reverse complement strand
ACCCGGTCCACCTGGTCAACTCGGTCAACAACGACCGCATCGAGGGGCAGAAGACGGCCGCCTTCGAGGTCGTCGAGGTGCTCGAGGATGCCCCCGACTTCCACTTCATCCCTGTCGGCAACGCCGGCAACTACACCGCATACACGCGCGGCTACACCGAGGAGGCCGAGCGCGGCATCACCACGAAGCTGCCGCGCATGTTCGGGTTCCAGGCCGCCGGCAGCGCACCCATCGTGCTCGGACACCCCGTGAAGGACCCCGACACGGTCGCGAGCGCCATCCGCATCGGCAACCCGGCGTCGTGGGAGCTCGCGCTCGCCGCGCGCGACGCCACGAACGGCTACTTCGGGGCGATCGAGGACGAGGTCATCCTCGCCGCGCACCGCATCCTGTCAGCAGAGGTGGGCATCTTCGTCGAGCCGGCCAGCGCGATCAGCGTCGCCGGCCTCCTCGAGCGGGCGGAGGCCGGCGTCATCCCCGCGGGCTCGAAGGTCGTTCTGACGGTCACCGGTCACGGCCTCAAGGACCCGCAGTGGGCGCTTCGCGTTCCCGGTGGCGGCGAGGTCACTCCGACGAGCGTGCCGGTCGACGCGGCCGAGATCGCCGGCGTGCTCGGGCTCACCCCGACGGGCGCCGCGTGAGCGCGGCCTCCGTGCCGGCGACCGGCACCAGCGTGCTGGTGAAGGTGCCGGCCACCTCCGCGAACCTCGGTCCCGGGTTCGACACGCTCGGTCTCGCGCTGGCGCTCTACGACCAGCTCACCGTCACGGTCCGCGACCAGCCGGGCGCCACCGTCGAGGTGCACGGTGTCGGCGAGGGCGAGGTGCCGACCGACGAGAGCAATCTCGTCGTGCGGTCGATCGCGCACACCTTCAACGCCGTCGGGATTCCCCTTCCCGGGCTCGACCTCGTTGCGCACAACTCCATTCCCCATGGGCGCGGCCTCGGGTCATCCGGCGCGGCGATCGTCTCGGGCATCCTCGCAGCCAAGGGACTACTCGATGGCATCGTCGAGCTCTCGCCCCAGCGGCTTCTGACCCTGGCGACCGAGCTCGAGGGGCATCCCGACAACGTGGCGCCGGCCCTGTTCGGCGGTCTCACCATCGCGTGGATGTCGGGCGCGGGCCCCCAGCACAAGAAGCTCATGGTGCACCGCGGTGTCTCGCCGTTGGTCTTCGTGCCGGAGCACGTCATGTCGACCGCGCTGGCACGCAGCCTTCAGCCGACCTCCGTTCCGCACGAGGATGCGGTGTTCAACGTGTCGCGCTCGGCGCTGCTGGTCGCTGCGCTCGTGCAGAGCCCCGAGCTGCTGCTGGCGGCGACGGAGGACAAGCTGCACCAGAACTACCGGGCGAAGGCCATGCCGGAGACCGATCGGCTGATCTCGGCGCTGCGCGACGAGGGGTTCCCTGCCGTCGTGTCCGGTGCCGGACCCTCGATCCTGGTGCTGTGCAGCGATCCTGCGCAGCGTCTCGCCGCCGCGGAGCTCGTCGCGGAGCGTTCGGAGACCACCTGGCAGCCGCTCCTGCTCGCCGTCGACTTTCTCGGCGCGACGGTGCAGCCGGCGGATGTCGCAACGGCCTGAGCCGTTGGCCAAAGCGAACGTCGGAGGGTGGTAAACTGTAGCCACCTGCCAGACGGCGCGAAACGTACGCGAATCTGGTGTTCGGGTGAATCTCTAGAAACTCACTTGCTGTCGTGCTTGCCCGAAATCCGCGCAGCGATCCCCGACGGGGCGCGGAAACATGAACGGGCGGCTCTCAACCGGCACGCACTCTGAGCGAGGCGGATCTATGCCCGCCAGAGGAAAGGAATCCTCTTCACGTGACTGATGTCAATCTCCACACCGATGGTGTGGACTCCACTGTCGATCTGTCCGGCTTGCGCGTGCCGCAGCTGCAGACGCTCGCGGCGAACCTCGGCGTCTCCGGCGCCGGCAAGCTCCGCAAGGGCGAGCTGATCGCGGCGATCGAGGCCGCGCGCGCCGCGGGCGACGCGACGGGTACCGACGCGGCTCCCGCTGCCGCGGAGACGGTCGGCGCCGACGCCGTCGTCCCTGCTGAGGCGCCCGCCGTCGCAGACCCGGCGCCCGAGGCCGCAACGCTCGACATCCCCGAGCCTGATGTCGCATCGCCTGATGTCGCATCGACTGCGGTCGTAGCGCCCGAGGCGCCCGCGGCCGACGCCGCCGTGCAGGACGCGCCCGCCGCGCCTGCCGACGAGCCGCAGCTGAGCCCGCAGGAGGCGGAGGCCGCACTGCAGGCCGCCCTCGACCTGCAGACCCCGCCGGCGCGCACCCGCCGTGGTTCGCGCCGGGTCACGAGCGTCGACGGCGGACGCACCGTCTCCGCCGCCACGCACGTCAACGCGGGCCAGGCCGGTCTTCCCGATCTGCCGACCGAAGGCGGCAACGCCTCTACCGAGTCGAACGGCTCGCAGGCATCCCCCGCGGCTCCGGCCGACGGCCAGGGCGCTGAGTCCGGCGAAGGCGCCCAGGGCGAGCGGTCGGCGGATGCTCAGGCATCCGACGCCGAAGGCGGGCAGCAGCCCCGTCAGGGCCGTGGCCGCAACCGCGGACGCAACAAGAACCGTCGCGCCGAGAACGGCGAGGGCGGCGACAGCGGCGAGCAGCAGGCCGGCCAGCAGGCCCAGGGCCAGAACCAGCAGGGCCAGAACCAGCAGCAGAAGCAGGGCCAGCAGAACCAGCAGAACCAGAACCAGCGCGGCCAGAACGGGCAGCAGCAGGGCGGTCAGCAGAACCAGCGTCAGAACCAGAACCAGGGCGGCCAGCAGGCGCAGGATGACGAGCGCGGCGGCCGCAACCGCTACCGCGACCGCAAGCGCCGTGGGGCAGCGGGCGACGACGTCGAGCCCGAGATCCTCGATGATGACGTGCTGATCCCCGTCGCCGGCATCCTCGACGTGCTCGACAACTACGCGTTCGTGCGCACCAGCGGCTACCTGCCGGGCCCGAGCGACGTCTACGTCTCGCTCGGCCAGGTGAAGAAGTACAACCTGCGCAAGGGTGACGCGGTCGTCGGAGCCATCCGCCAGCCGCGCGAGGGCGAGAACACCGGCCGTCAGAAGTACAACGCGCTGGTGAAGGTCGACTCGGTCAACGGCCAGAGCGTCGACGAGGCTCAGGCCAGGGTCGAGTTCAACAAGCTGACCCCGCTGTACCCGCAGGAGCGCCTGCGTCTCGAGACGGAGCCGACCAAGCTCACCCAGCGCATCATCGACCTCGTCGCCCCGATCGGAAAGGGCCAGCGCGGCCTCATCGTGGCTCCGCCCAAGGCCGGCAAGACGATCGTGATGCAGCAGATCGCCAACGCGATCACCACGAACAACCCCGAGGTGCACCTCATGGTCGTGCTCGTCGACGAGCGGCCCGAAGAGGTCACCGACATGCAGCGCACGGTCAAGGGCGAGGTCATCGCCTCCACGTTCGACCGTCCGGCGGAGGACCACACCACGGTCGCCGAGCTGGCGATCGAGCGCGCAAAGCGCCTCGTGGAGCTCGGCCACGACGTCGTCGTGCTGCTCGACTCCATCACCCGCCTGAGCCGTGCATACAACCTGGCGGCGCCGGCATCCGGTCGCATCCTCTCCGGTGGTGTCGACGCCTCGGCGCTGTACCCGCCGAAGCGGTTCTTCGGTGCCGCTCGCAACATCGAGCACGGCGGATCGCTGACCATCCTTGCCACGGCGCTCATCGAGACCGGCTCCAAGATGGACGAGGTCATCTTCGAGGAGTTCAAGGGCACCGGCAACTCGGAGCTGCGCCTCTCGCGTCAGCTCGCCGACAAGCGCATCTTCCCGGCCGTCGACGTGAACGCCTCCGGCACGCGTCGCGAAGAGATGCTGATGAGCGGCGACGAGGTGAAGATCACCTGGAAGCTGCGTCGCGCCCTCGCCGGACTCGACCCGCAGCAGGCGCTCGAGGTCGTGCTGGGCAAGCTCAAGGAGACCAGCTCCAACGTGGAGTTCCTCGTGCAGATGCAGAAGTCGATCCCGGCCCCCACGGTGGGTCACGGCGTCGCGCACTCGCACGCGCACGAGAACGACCACCGCTAACTGCCCATGGATGCCCGTAAGGGCGCACTTCGCCGACCCCGGTGAGTGCGACCCGAGCGGGCATCCGTCATTTCTTCCTTCCTCACCGCCACCTTCATCCAGGAGCACCCCGTGTTCGACTCCATCCAGACCCTGCTCGACGAGCACGAGCAGCTGCAGGAGCAGCTCGCCGACCCCGCGCTGCACGCCGACGCCGCTCGCGCGAAGAAGGTCAACCGCCGGTATGCGGAGCTGAGCCAGATCCGGGCGGCGTACGAGTCGTGGAAGGCGCTCGGCGAAGACGTGGATGCCGCACGCGAGCTTGCGAAAGAAGACGACGCGTTCGCCGAGGAGCTGCCCGCGCTCGAGGAATCGCTGGCGGCCGCGCAGGAGAAGCTGCGCAGGCTGCTCATCCCTCGCGATCCGGATGACGGCCGCGACGTCATCATGGAGATCAAGGGTGGCGCAGGGGGAGCAGAGTCCGCGCTGTTCGCCGCAGACCTGCTGCGCATGTACCTGCACTACGCGGACTCGAAGGGCTGGAAGACCGAGCTCCTCGAGCAGGACCAGACCGATCTCGGCGGCTACACGAACGTGCAGGTCGCCATCAAGGGCAATTCGCCCGACCCCGCGCAGGGCGTGTGGGCGCACCTGAAGTACGAGGGCGGCGTGCACCGCGTGCAGCGCGTTCCCGTGACCGAGTCGCAGGGGCGCATCCAGACCTCGACCGCCGGCGTGCTCGTCTTCCCCGAGGTGGACGAGCCCGAGGAGATCGAGATCAACCCGAACGACCTGCGCATCGACGTGTTCCGGTCATCCGGCCCGGGCGGCCAGTCGGTGAACACGACGGACTCCGCGGTGCGCATCACCCACGTGCCGACCGGCATCGTGGTGTCGATGCAGAACGAGAAGTCGCAGATCCAGAACCGCGAGGCCGGCATGCGCGTGCTCCGCGCCCGGCTGCTGGCGAAGCAGCAGGAGGAGCTTGACGCGGCGGCGTCGGATGCCCGCAAGTCGCAGATCCGCGGCATGGACCGCTCCGAGCGCATCCGCACCTACAACTTCCCGGAGAACCGCATCGCCGACCACCGCACCGGATACAAGGCGTACAACCTCGACCAGGTGATGAACGGCGCGCTCGACCCCGTGATCGATTCCGCGATCCAGGCGGACGAGGAGGCGCAGCTCGCCGCCCTCGGTGAGGAATGATTGCGAGGGTGACCCTTCCCGACCTTCGCCTCGTCGCCGCCGACATGGACGGCACCCTGCTCGACGAGCAGGGGCGGGTGCCTGATCGGCTCTGGCCGCTTCTGAAGGTGATGCGCGACCGCGGCATCTCGTTCGTGCCGGCGAGCGGGCGTCAGTACGCCACACTGCGGAACACGTTCGCGAACGTGGCGGACGACATGTCGTTCATCGCCGAGAACGGCACCTATGTCGTGCACAACGGCGTCGAGGTGAGCTCGTCGACGATGGAGCCGGCATTCGTGCGCACTGTGCTCGACGATGTGCGCCGGCTCGCGACCGAGGGCGTCGACCTCGGGATCGTGCTCTGCGGCAAGGATCGCGCGTACGTCGAGCGCGGCGACCGGCCGTTCCTCGAGGAGGTCGCCAAGTACTACCTCGCGCACGAGACGGTGGGCGATCTCGCCGATCACACCGACGGCGTCATCAAGATCGCCGTGTTCGAGTTCGGCGACATCGAGCGCGATGTGGAACCTGCGATGGCGCATCACCGCGCAACGCATCAGGTGGTGGTCTCCGGCGGACACTGGCTCGACATCATGGCCGACGGCGTCAACAAGGGCACGGCGCTGCGGGCGCTGCAGAAAGCGCTGGATGTCTCACCTGCGCAGACCGCGGCGTTCGGCGACTACCTCAACGACGTCGAGATGCTGCAGGCAGCCGACCTCTCCTACGCGATGGAGAACGCCCACCCCGCGGTGAAGGCGGTCGCCCGCCACGCCGCGCCGTCGTACGTCGACGAGGGCGTGATCACGGTTCTGGAGCGTCTGCTCGGCGTCGGCTAGCGGC
>JBQCJQ010000512.1:0-2432 GCA_051952615.1 Humibacter sp. | reverse complement strand
CGAGCGTCGCAACTGCGCGCGACATCGCGTCGGGCGCCGAGGTGAGCGGAAAGCGCAGGAAACGCTCGAACGCGCCGTCGATTCCGAACCGCGGACCGGCCGTGATGAGCAGCCCGTGCGACCTGGCAGCGAGCGCGAGCTGGGAACTGACCGGCTCACCGATCCCCACCCAGGCGGCGAGGCCGCCCGTCATGTGCGGAACGGTCCAGTTCGGGAAGTGTTCTGCCAGCTCGCGAACGAGGGCGTCACGACCTGCGGCGAGAGTGGCACGGCGCTCGGCGAGGATCTCGGGCATCCGCTCGATCAAGTAGGCGGTCGTCAGCTGCTCGAGGATGGGCGTGCCGAGGTCCATGTTCGCCCTGGTGGCGAGCATCCTGCGGATCAGCTGGCGCTCGGCCCTGATCCACCCGATGCGCAGCCCGCCCCACATCGTCTTGCTCGCCGAGCCGATCGTGATGACGGAGACGCCCTTCGCGCCGGCCGCCAGCGGCGGCATCACGACGTGCGGGTCGATCGCCAGCTCGGCAGGTGTCTCGTCCGAGACAACGAGTGTGCCCTGTGCGCCCGCCGCGTCCAGAAGCTCGCGGCGCACCGATGCCGGCATGACGCGACCGGTCGGGTTCTGGAAGTCGGGCATGACGTAGGCGAGGGTCGGGCTCGCGCGACGGATGCCTGCGACGAGCGCCTCGGCATCCCACCCCGCCTCCGTGTCGGTCGACACCGGAGCGGTGACGAACCTCGCCCCTGCCGCCTGGAACGCGTCGTACGCGTGCGGATAGGTGGGCGACTCGATGAGAACGCGGTCGCCGCGGGTGAGGAACACCCGGGCGACGAGGTTGATGGCCTGCTGCGCTCCCGTCGTCACGAGGATCTCGTCGACGTCGGTCGGCAGGCCTCGCTCGGTGAAGCGCGCGGCGATGGCGGAGCGCAACGAGGGGAGCCCGAGGGCCTCGTAGCCCGAGCCGACGAGGTAGGCGGGCAGGTCGCGCACGGCTCTGGCGAGGGCATCCGGCAGCAGCGTGGTGGCGGGCGGCGCCGCCTTGACCAGGTCGAGCAGCCCGTCGGCGATGGGAGTGGATGCCGGCGCCGAACCGAGCCCGACCACCGTGCCGGAACCGCGCACGCTCTGCGCCAGGCCGAGCTCGCGCAGCCGCTGGTACGCCGCCGCGACGGTCGTGCGACTCACGCCGAGTCGCTCAGAGAAGTCGCGTTCGGCCGGGAGCCTGCTCTCGCCAGGGAGCCTGCCGTCGATGAGCAGCAGGCGGATGCGGTCGGCGAGCGCCTCGTACGCTGCAGCGTCGGTGCGCCACTCGCCGAGCAGGCCGATGAGCGTTTTGGAGCCGATCGGAGTGGATGCCATCAGTCCACAATATGTGAATTGGCACTGTCACACTAGGCCAATCGTGAGATTGGATGCCTGTCATGCAGCAGATTCTCGAAAGGTGGCACCGTCGCCCGGCGACGCGCGCTGTGCGCATGACACAGCTGCTCATCGGTCTCTTCCTCTACGGCGTCGCGATCGCCGCGATGATGCAGGCCCACATCGGCATCGAGCCGTGGGACGTGCTCGCACAGGGGATCACGCTGCACACGGGCATCCCGTTCGGCCTCGTGACGAACATCGTCGGGCTAGCCGTGCTCGTGCTCTGGATCCCGCTGCGACAGCGTCCAGGCATCGGCACCGTGCTCAACGTTCTGCTCATCGGACCGGCCGCGCAGTTCGGCCTGTGGGCGATCCCGCAGCCGCAGGAGCTCTGGGGGCGCATCCTGCTGTTCGCAGGAGGACTGGTGCTGATCGCCATCGCGTCGGGCCTCTATATCGGAGCTCAGCACGGCCCCGGCCCGCGCGACGGGTTGATGACGGGCCTGCACGCCCGCACCGGACGGCCGATCTGGCTGGTTCGCACCGTGATCGAGGCCGGCGTGCTGCTGATCGGATGGCTGCTCGGCGGCAACGTCGGATGGGGCACGCTCGCCGTCGTGGTGTTCATCGGGCCGCTCGTGCACGTGACCATCCCGCTGTTCGCACTGCGGCTGCCGCCGCGCGGGACGACCGACAGCGACGAGAGCGACACGGGACCGGCATCCGAGCTCGATCGCATCGTCGAGTCGGATGCCGCATCCCGCGCCCGCACAGCACGGGGCGACGCCTGGCCGTTCGCCCGCCGCTAGCCGCTACAGCTCGCGCTCAGCGTAGGCGCGCATCGCGTCGCGCACGAAGGCGGCCCCTTCCGTTCCGCCGTAGTGTGCGGCGAAGCGCTCGTCGGCGACGTACATCTCGCCGAGACCGATGAAGTACTGCTTCGTCGGGCGGCCGCTCTCGCTCCCCGGGGCCCCCGGCACGCTGCCCAGCCAGTCGGCCTGCCGCGCGGCGAGCGCCTGCGCCTCATCGCCGGTCGGGTCGATGCCACGAGCGGCGGCATCCTGCCAGT
>JBQCJQ010000511.1:0-2564 GCA_051952615.1 Humibacter sp. | reverse complement strand
AACAGTTCCGCCTTCTCCGTGAGGCTGAAGGGGTCCGCCCGGGAGTCGACGAGACGCACGGCGTGGGGCTCCACGACGAGGGCGACGAGCCGTTCTCCCGACCAGAGGTAGGCGACGAGCACCGTCTGCTCGTCGAGCGCCTCGTGCACGTCATCCAACGACGCGATCGCCGACACGACGCCCTCGCCGGCCTTCGACCACTGCCTGGATCGGATGCGCTCCCTGAGCTCCGCTTCCCGGCGTTGTTCGGCGTGTCCTCTCGGCTTGAGCCGGAGCCCGCGCAGCTCGGCGAGGTCCGCTGCAACCCGCGGGTCCGCCGGGGGCCTGGGCAGCACGGCATGGCTCGCGATGCTCCGCGCGCGCTCCGACCACTCGAAGACGCTCCCGACGTCGCCGGACCGCAGCGCTGCGGCGATGCCCGCCTTGGTCAGCGCTTGACCGTGCATCGCCGCGCTGGTCTGCAGGTCGACGGAGCGGAACACCGCCTGCCACTCGGCCAGTTCGTCGAGGCCCCGAGCCGCTTCGCGCACGACGCGCCGGTCGTCGGAGAGCACCTCCGCCGCCTCAGCCCTCACCTCGCGTGCCAGCACGCGCCTGGTGATCGGCGCATCGCGATCGACGCGGATGCTCCGCAATGCCTCGCGCGCCGCCGCCGGTCCTCCTCGCCGCACCCTCACCCGTTGCGTCACCAGGCGAAGGTCTCTCGATTCGTCCCGCAGCCCGTGCCGCCCGAGCTCTTCGGCGGTGTGCGCGAGCTCGGTCTCCAGCCGGGCGGAGCGGCCGCCGTTCCTCACCTCGGCACGGAGGGCGACAGCACGCGCGCGAAGCGCTCCAGGAACGTTGCCGTGGGACTCGTAGAGTCTGCTCGCTTCTCGAGCGAGCCGTCCCGCGGCCGCGGGGTCGAAGTACAGCAGCGTGCGGGCGCGGCGCCACACGGCATCGGCCTGACGGAGCCGCAGCCGCCGTGCGCGATAGACGGCGGCCGCGTCGGCGAGCGCGGCGGATGCCTCGAAGGGCATGCCTGCGGCCACGAGTGCCTCGGCTCTGTCGACGTCTCCGACGGCTGCATCGACCGGCGAGGCGGCAGAGGCCCTGGCACGAGCGGCGTTCATGTAGCGCAGTGCCGAGACCAGGTCCCCGGTGAGCAACGAGGCGTATCCCTGGTTGTGCGTCGCCTTCGCCGCGTCGTCGCGCAGGCCGGCGGAGTGCAGCAGCTTCGCGGCCACGCCGAACTCTTCCCCCGCCTCGGCGAACCTGCCGGCTTCCAGCAGGGCGTTCCCGCGGTTCATGGCGATGGTTCCTGCGACGACCGGGTCGTCGTCGAGGCCCTTGCGCGCGAGGCCGAACAGGCGGAGCGCTTCACCGAGATCGCCGCGGTGCAGCGCCACCAGGCCGAGCTGTCCGTGCAGCACCGAGCGGGTGTGGGTCGTCAGGCCCCGGATGCGGAGCGCGCTGCGACACAGGGCGTCCGCCTCGTCGACCGCTCCGGTCTCCAGCACGAGGTACGAGGTCGTGCCCGCGATCCGGGCGCGGAGGTTCGCATCGGTCGTTCGCTGCGATGCGGCATCGAGGGCGCGCCTCGCCGAGGCGTGCTTGCCTGCGTTGACGAGCCCCACCGCCCGATCGAAGAGAACGGCAGCCGTGAGCATCCTTCGATTATGGTCACAGACGGCGTCGTCCGGGTGCGCTCGCCCGAGCGAAGCGACGTGCTAGAGCTCCTTCAGCACCTGGTCGATCGCCTTGGCGGCACGTGCCCGGCGCTCCTCGGGTGTCGTCGCCGGTCCGAGGCCATCGATGGCAGCGGCCAGACGTCCGGCAACGACCGGCGCCGCGAACGAGGTGCCGCTCCAGACCGCGAAGCCCCCGCGGAAGTCGTCGGGATCGATGGATGACCGCCGCTCACCCTCGAACCAGCGCGAGCCTTCGGCGTTCAGCCCACCGTTCACGGGAGGCATCGTGCTGACCACCGCTGCCCCGGGCGCCCACGTTCTGACCCACGGGCCGTCGTTGCTGAACAACGCGACGGTGCCGTTCGGGTTGAGCGCTCCGACCGAGATGATCGGTGTCGAGTCATCCGATGGATGCACGATGGAGTCGCCATCCGCCCCCGGCCAATCCCACAGGGCGGCCGGGAACTGGGGCCGGTCCGTCGCGTCGTTGCCTGCGGAGCAGACCACGATGGTGCCGGTGCGCCCGATGGCAGCGAGCAGCTGGTACAGGGTGATGTCGTAGAGACCGTCCTGCGGCGTCTCGTGGTAGTAACCGAGCGACAGCACGAGAACGTCGAGGCGTTGCCCGCCGTCGCCCTTGGCCTCGTCGGTGACGAGCTGAGCGACACCGGAAAGCGCGTCGAGCAGCTCGTCCTCGTTGACGGTTCCATCGGGCTCGACGACCCGCCACGCGACGATGTTCGAGTCGGGATCCGCCTGATGGATCAGTCCGGCGATGAACGTTCCGTGGCCGGCGATCGGGTCGAGCTCGCCGTCGAGCGGGCCGACCACGTCCGCGTGCACCTCGCTGTCGTGCTGGGAGTCGCGATAGCCGATCGGGCGTGTTCTTCCTCC
>JBQCJQ010000510.1:0-6577 GCA_051952615.1 Humibacter sp. | reverse complement strand
GGGCTCACGTGCCCGCCGCCGCCACGCATACCGCCGCAGTCCCTGCCGCTGGTTGACGGGGGGGTGGGGTGCGCCCCCTGCGCGCACCGAACCCGCCTCACTGCACGCGGGCCAGCCCGGTCAGCAGTACAGGCCCGAGCCCGGGGCCACGCCCAGGACCTCGGTGATGCGCACGTAACGGTCCACCCGGGACTGCACGGAGGCGGGGTTGCCGCCGTCGCACTCGAGCGCACCGTTGAGCGAGTTGATGGTCTGGCCGAACCCGGAACCCGAGACCATCGCCTGGTGCGACGTCATCACCCCGGGGCCGTTCTGCGTGTTCCAGTACCAGAGCGCCGTCTGCCACGCGACGGACGGGTCCTCCTCGACCAGCCACGGGTCGTTCAGCAGGTCGATGCCGAGAGCGTCGCCCGCAGCCTTGTAGTTGAAGTTCCAGCTGAACATGATCGGCCCGCGACCGTAGTACGCCGTCTGGCCGGCGGGGCAGCCGAACGGCTGGGAGTAGTCGCACTTGATCCAGTAGTTCGCCTCGTTGATCTCCTTCACGTACCGCAGCCCGACCGATTCGAAGTCCGCGTGGGTGAGGAACGCCGCGACCTCGCGTGTCCGCGTCTCGGGCGTGCCCGTGCTCGCGAACGCGGGGTAGGCGCCCAGCGCGTCGACGAACCCGTCGTACGTGTAGAACGGGTGCCGGTTCGGGAAGATCGCGTCGAACTCCTCGCGGCTGACGACGAAGTCGTCCCCGCCCCCCGTGCACCGGCCCGCGTCGACCCAGACGCTCGTCGAGCCGGGCGTCTCGCGCTGCGTCCACCAGCGGGCCGTCCAGTTCCGCCCGTGGTGCGACGCCGTCTGGCCGCCCGAGTACGCCGTCGTGGCCGACCACGTCGCGGCGCACGCGGCGCCCGCGGACGGGTCGGCGGCCGCGGGCGCCGCGGACGCGCTCGCCGGAGCGGCGAGCGACGCCGCCACGACGGTCGACACCAGCGCGGACGCGACGGCCGTGAGGGCGCGCCGGAAGCGTGTGCTCATGAATCCCCCTGCTCTCCGTGGCGGCATCGTTACCGCCGCTCACAAACTAGCGCGCGACGTGCGTGCCTGACAACCAGGACTTCTGGGGCCCCCTGACCCGGGCAGAAGATCACTGGGGCGACGGGCGAAAGCACTCGGTGAGCCGCCGAGCCGCGGCTAGGTTGGGCACCGTGTCGTCCGAGCCGGGAAGAAGCGCAGCCGCCGAGAAGCTCTTCGTCGTGGCCGACTTCCCCGAGTTCGCCGACACCGAGGGGACCGCTAAAGACCGGGCCCTTCCGGACAGGGCGGTGCGTGGCGAGGCGCATCGGGTTCTGAGCAGCGACGAAGTCGACGAGCTCCTCGGACAACCGGAGGACCGGGAGTGACTCCGCGTGGCCGAGACCTTCTCCGTCTCCTTGCCGGGGGATTGGGCACGAGCGACGTCGACCTCGACGACGAGCACAGCCGGTGGGCCGTCTACGCGGGCGCGGTCCGGCGCGAGGACCTCCGTCCGCTGCTCAAGGAAGCAGTCGTCGAGGGCGATGAGATGGCCAGGGTCGTCGTCGTCGACGTCCTGCAGCACGTCGACCTCACCGAGGGCCGCTCCTGGGTCGACGGTCTCGGGGCATCGCCCGGACGAGCCTTTGCAGAACAGAGACTCCGGGAATGGGCGCTGATTCGTGACCTCGTCGTGCGACCCCGGTCGATCGTCGATGACCTGCCCGACCTCACCCTGTGGTGCCAGCGACAGCTGGTCGAGAACGTCCCCGCCGATGTCGTCCTCGACGATCTCGCCGAGCGCGGGGCGTCGCGAACGGTCCGGCACGCGGCGCGGGAACGCCGTGCGGGTCGGCGGAGGGCAGGGGAGTGAGGCACATCATCGGCTGGGTCGCGCACCTGCTCGGCACGGTTCGCTTCTTGCTCGCGAGGTGCGAGGAAGTCGTCGCCGGTGTACGCGGGTTCCGAATGCCCGAACCTGACCCGTCCTGGCAAGAGCTCGGGAGCGCCTGGGAGCGCCGCGCCGGCAGGGCGATCCCCGCGTCGTGGTCCCTTCGTGAGCACCTGGCCGATCGCTGGGTGCGGTTCCATAGCCTTCCTGGCGCGAAGCGGGAAGCCGAGACGAAAGCGGAGGAGGAGATCTTGCTCGATCGCCACCACGAGGTGCTCGTGGCGCTCCGGCGGTCGAGCAGTGGCGAGGTCGTCCTCGTCCTGCTGAGGTGGGATGGTCAGGGGACGGTCCGCGCGTCGCGGGGTTTTCGCAGGATCGCGAGCTCCTGGTCCTTCTGGCGGACCTTCGTCGACGAGACGACCGCCGACGAGGAGAACGAAACGATCACGGCATCGGCGTTCGTCCGCCGTCTCCCTGCTACGCGTGAGGGGCTGGACCCGTGGTTCCGGCGAGCGGCAGACCACGCCGACGTGTTCGCGATCACCGACGACGCCGTCGACTGGGTGTACGCGCCGTACGACGGCGGTGCGGACGTGATCGCACCGACGATCGAGGCACGGGACGCTCTGCGCGAGCGGTTCTCCGCGTGGCTCTCGCCTCGCGCGGACGGGCTCTGAGCGCTGGCATGTCGTCGTCACACTTGCGGGCGCACGGCGGAACGGCGCCCGGCCGGCACGGGAGACGTGCAGGTCGGACGCCGTTCACGGTCATCCTCCGGAGGGCCGTCAGGCCCGCTGATCAGATGTCGTAGTAGAGCTCGAACTCCCGGCCATCGAACGGCCTCGTTGGGTGGTGATGGGAGCGTTGGGATTCCGCCGTTCGAGCGTTGGTCCGAGGTGGACGGCCATGGGCACTTGCGGACTTCTTGCGGACTGGCTGCGGATCGCTAGCGATACCTCGGCTTCTCGCTCGGGAGGCTCTCGATCCAGGCGAGGAGCTCGTCGCGCTGGATCAGCGGCTTTGTCCCGTAATAGCGCGGGACCAGGTCTCCCCGGTTGATCGCACGCTGGATCGAAGCGCGCGATAGGCCGGTCGCCGCCGCTGCGCCGTCGAGGCTGTACGAGACCGGCGTGATCGGCCACTCGACGAACTGGCGGATAGGTGTCATATCGGACGACATGGTCCTACGCTTGGACGATGCTGTTGCCTGAGGATCGGATCGCGGTAGGGATCAACGAGGCCGTGCGGCTCATCGGCGTGTCGCCGCGGATAGTCCGTCGCGCGATCAGGACGTCCGATCCGACGTCGTACCCACCCCCGCTTCGCGCGAAGTGGATGGGTCGCAAGTATTCGATCCGGGTGGCCGACCTGATCGAGTGGTGGGAGTCGCTCGAGGACGCTTAGCCGTCGTTGGGCTTGAAGAGCCCGAAGCTCCAGCCGCCAATCTTGCGCCGCTCGACGCGAAAGTTCCCGCCGTTCAGAGGGACATTGCCGGCGTAGACGACCGCGTCCTCGAAGTGGATGTACGAGAAGGCCGGGTACGGAAGCTCATGAGCGTCCAACGCGTCGACGAACTCCTCGTAGTCGGTCTGGATGTCGTCGAAGAGCCTCCCAAAGGCGCCGTCAACGGCCTCATTGCCCGTTGTGAGGCTCGCGCGCAGATGCTTCGACCATCGGCGCGCGGAGACCACCGTTCCGCTCACGACTCCGCCCGGCGTGAGCACGGTCAGGGGGAGGCTCGTGTCCTCGTTCTCGGAGCGGTTCCCCAAAACTGCCTTGAGGACGGTGTCGAGGTAAGGGTCGGCGCCTTCGGTGAGCTGCTCAACCTGCTGATGAAGGCTTGTAGCGTCGGTGGGTGGGACCAGAGGGTCTTCCGTGTTCGTCATGCCCCGGAGCATCCCACGCCCCACCGACATGCGCGGGGGTAGGGTCTACTTCGCATCGAGCACCCAGGTCGTCTTGCACCTCGGGCAGTAGAACACGGGAAGCGGCACCAGCGGGACGTCGGAGATACCGGGCACTCTGCCGTTGGCGCTAAGCCTGGTCGGCACGTTGCACGTCGGGCACGTCTTCGGAGCGTCGCTCATGCCGGACTAGCGGAAGGTCCAGGCCGTCACGTTGCTGGGCACGATGTAGTACGTCTGCGGGCGCCGAGCACCGTCCTCAGACTCGATCTCGGCGACGCCGCCCTTGAGTCGGTCCTCGAGCAGCGCCTTGTACTCCTCCACCCTGCCGTCGTCGACGGTTAGTGCGAGCGTCGGCTGACCGGACCCTGTGAATATCTGAAGCTGTGCCATGGCCCCGAGCATGGCACGTCGCGCCGACAGGTTCACCGACTTCTCGCTACTGTGATCCAGGTCACGATGGTCGTGGCGATGGGGAGGGTGAGCATGTCGTTCGAGCGCGAGTTCGAGGTCAAGGTTCCGGAGGATGCGACCGAGGCGGAGGTCGAGGCTGCGATCGAGAAGGCCGTCGACAAGGAGGTCGACAAGATGATCGACGACGAGCTTGGTGGGTTGGAGCTTTGATGGCCGACGGAGTGCCCATCGGGAACCACTTTTGCCCGTACTGCAACGCCTGTCGGCCGTTCTTCCTGCACAAGCTCGGCAGTGTCGAGGCGCGCCAATGTGGGAAGTGCGGAGAGATCGGCACGGATGTTGGTCGCTGCTAGAGGCCTCACCAATGGGGGCGAGTTCAGCGCGCCGCGGGCCGCTTCTGCGCGGTAAGGATCGCCGACGTGGCTTCGACACGCGCCTGTTGGCGGACGTAGCCGCGGAAGCTGGTGCCGTCGACCTCGATGGTGATGTTCGCGCCCTCAAGCGACACGGACGTGGGTGTCATGACACCCGACTGCGGCAGCACGGGCTGGCGACCCTGGTTGATCGCGTCGAGGAGCTGCCGGTTCTTCGCGGTGGCGTCGGCGTTGACGAGCTACTCGCCGGACGCGACGTCGGCGCGCAGGTTGTCGGTGGACGAGGGCATGCCGGGGATGATGCCGCCGCGGGCCCTGCGGATCTGGGACGGTGCGGTGGCGGGGTTGTAGTTCGGGTCCGCGTCAACGCGTGCCTGGATGCGAATCTGCTGCGATCGGGCGTTCGCGCAGATCAAGGCCGGGCTCGGCGGGCACCGGCTACAGGGGCTGCGGGCGCCGCACGTGAAGACGTGGGTGGCGTCGCTGAAGGAAGGGGGAGCGGCGCAGTCCTACGTGTACGCGCTCCATGCTCGACTGTCGCAGATCCTCACGGACGCGGTGCACGACGGGATGATCCCGAGGAACCCGTGCTCGCGGCGGACGGCACCGCCGGCCGGGAAGCAGCGGGCATTCATTGCGTCGACGGATCAGGTGTGGGTGCTGCACGACGCGATGCCGGTCGAGCTGCGTCCCGCGGTCCTGCTGGGCGCGTTCGCGGGCCTGCGAACCGCGGAGGTGTGTGGGCTACGGGTCGTCGACATCGACTTCATGCGCGGCGTCATCTCGCCGACGGTCCCGTACCCCGCCGAGCCGCTCAAGACGGACGAGTCGAAGAACCCGCTACCGATCGCGCGGGAGCTCTCCCTCGAGCTGGCGGCGCACCTCAAGGAGCATCCGTCGGACGGGACGTTCCTGACGACCGAGTTGCAGGAACAGGTCGGGCCGTGGCAGATCACCCGCGCCGTGCGTGATGCGCGGGTCGCGGCCGGGTTGCCAGCCGTGTTTCGGTTCCACGACCTGCGGCACTACTACGCGTCGCTGCTCATCGCTGCGGGTGCGGACGTGAAGGTGGTCTAGGCGCGGTTGCGGCACGCGTCCGCGAAGACGACGCTCGACACCTACGCCCACCTGTGGCCAGACACAGAAGAGTCCACACGAGCCGCCGGTGGTGCCGTGCGGGCGGCGCGGGCGGACTCTCTGCGGCCTACAGCATCGTCCGGCTAGCGTCTGCGCAGGTCAGACGCACAGGACCGATCAGATGTCGTAGTAGAGCTCGAACTCGTGGGGGTGCGGGCGCAGGCGGATCGGGTCGATCTCGTTGGCGCGCTTGTAGTCGATCCACGTCTGGATGAGGTCCGGCGTGAAGACGCCACCCTCCGTGAGGTACTCCTGGTCGGCCTCGAGCGCGTCGAGGGCTTCACCGAGGGACGCGGGGACCTGCTGGATCTGCGCGTGCTCCTCGGGCGGCAGCTCGTAGAGGTCCTTGTCGATCGGTTCCGGCGGCTCGATGCGGTTCTTGATGCCGTCGATGCCGGCGAGGAGCTGCGCGGCGAACGCGAGGTACGGGTTGGCCGACGGGTCCGGGACGCGGAACTCGACGCGCTTCGCGGCGGCGGACGAGCCGGTCACCGGGATGCGGATGCACGCGGAGCGGTTGCGGGCCGAGTAGACCAGGTTGACCGGGGCCTCGTAGCCGGGGACCAGGCGGTGGTAGGAGTTCACCGACGGGTTCGTGAACGCGAGGAGCGACGGGGCGTGCTTGAGCAGGCCGCCGATGTACCAGCGCGCGAGGTCGGAGAGACCGCCGTAGCCCTTCTCGTCGAAGAACAGCGGCTTGCCGTCCTTCCAGAGGGACTGGTGGGAGTGCATGCCCGAGCCGTTGTCGCCGAAGATCGGCTTCGGCATGAAGGTGACGGACTTGCCGGCCTCGAACGCCTCGTTGCGGATGACGTACTTGAACTTCATCAGGTCGTCGGCCGCGTGCAGCA
>JBQCJQ010000509.1:0-21058 GCA_051952615.1 Humibacter sp. | reverse complement strand
CCCGCCCCCCGCCCGGGCCCATGGCGCCAGGCCCGTGCGGGCCCCCGCCCCTCCTCCACCCGCTCGTCGCGACCGACCGCCTGCCCGGGGTCCACCTCCTGCCGAGCGTGCGCGCCGAGCTGCTCGGCCGCCTCGGCCGCGTCGAGGAGGCGCGCGCGGAGTACGAGCTCGCCGTGCGGCTGTGCCCCAACGCGCGCGAGCAGGACCTGCTGCGCCGCAAGGCGGCCGCGCTCGGGGCGTGACGCGCTACGACCCGTCGGACGCCGTGTACGTCCTCCCGGGCCAGTACGGCCACTCCTCGAAGTGCGCCACGCGCCCGTCGGGCGCGAACCGGAGCACCCACAGGTCGCGGTACTCCTGCTCCTCCGGCGCGAGGTACCGGACCTCGAGGCGCACGACCGCGTCCGGCCACTCGACCGCGACGGGTTCCGCCGTCACCCTGAAGGTCGCGCCCTCGTCCGCGGTCCAGAAGCCGCGGATCTCCTCGTGGCCGCGCAGCGGCTCCTCGTCGTAGGGCGAGCGCAGGTACGTCGCGTCCGGGGTGAACAGCCGCCCGACGGCGGTCGTGTCGCTCGCGCGCCACGCCACCTCGTACGCGGCGACCCAGGCCGTCACGGCCTCGCGGTGGACGGCCTCGGCCACGGGAGCCTCCTCGATCGTTCGTCGACGGTCCCACCGACGCTACCCGTCCCGCGACGCTGCGAGAATCGGTGCGTGAGCGAGACCCCCGACCCCCGCACCGACTGGCGGCCGCACGTCGCCGACCCGGCCGCCCGACCGCCGTCGGCCCTGCCCCACGTGGTGTTCTACGAGCCGCGCATCCCCGGCAACACGGGCAACGCGATCCGCCTCGCGGCGGTGACCGGGGCGCGTCTGCACCTCGTCGAGCCGCTCGGGTTCGACCTGGACGAGCCCAAGCTGCGCCGCGCGGGTCTCGACTACCACGACCTCGCGGCCGTCGAGGTCCACGCGGACCTGGACGCCGCGCTCGCGACCCTTCCCGGCCGGGTCTTCGCGTTCACGACGCGCGCGACGACGTCGTTCACCGACGTGACCTACCGGCCGGACGACGTCCTGCTGTTCGGCCCCGAGCCGACGGGGCTGCCCGACGACGTGCTCGCCCACGAGCGGATCACCGACCAGCTCAAGATCCCCATGCTCCCCGGGCGCCGCTCCCTCAACCTCACCAACGCGGCCTCGATCGCCGTCTACGAGGCGTGGCGGCAGACGGGGTTCACCGGCGGCGCGTGAGGGAGACCGCGTACCGGGTACGGGTCGCGAGCCGGGTTTTCCCGGATGCCCGGGCACGGCGCGCCGGGGTGGACTGGGACCGGGCCGGGCAGGCCCACCACCCCGAGCGAAGGAGCTCCATGCGAACCACACGCCAGCGCACCCTGGTCGTCTCCGCCCTCGTCGCCGCGGCCGTCGCCGTGGCACCGTCCGCGGTAGCCGCGCCGTACGACGGCGGCCCCTGCACGTTCGACGTGACCCGGACGGGCAACGTC
This sequence comes from Humibacter sp., assembly GCA_051952615.1. Taxonomy (GTDB): domain Bacteria; phylum Actinomycetota; class Actinomycetes; order Actinomycetales; family Microbacteriaceae; genus Humibacter. The sequence continues at coordinate 19,553 of JBQCJQ010000509.1, read as the reverse complement.
TTCACCGTCAGCGCGGGCACGTGCGACTGGGTCCTGCTCGAGGTCTACGGCAACGCGTACGGGATGAACCTCAACCGTTCGGTCTCGACGACGTCCGTCGCGTCGGTGGAGATCGCCGGACCGGTCTGGGGCGTCACCGGCGCCGCCGCGGTGGGCCGCAAGGCTGGCGTGACGGGCCCCGTCGTCCGCGTGCTCTGACCACCCTCCCCACCGTCGTGGAGAGGGTTTCGACTTCTGAGTCGGAAGACCTTCGGAAAGTCCCGGTCAGGTTCTCCTGGCCGGGACTTTCTGCTTCCCAGGGCCTGTGCGGAGAGGTGGACAAGGGCGTTCGCCGGTTCTGGGCGTGGCCGGTCAGGGTCCTGGGGGTGCTTGGGGTGGCTTGGTCGGTGTGCGGAGGCGTCAGAGCGCACGTCAGAGCGTCGCGCGGGCTGCGGTGCGGTGCCTGGTGTTGCTGCCGCGTGTGCGCGAAGCTGGCGTGTTGTTCAGTGCGAAGCGGGTTGGTCCCCTTCGCCGGGTGGTCCGCGGCGGTGTCGTCGCAGTGACCTGGTGCTTCTGCCGAGGGGTCGGCTGTCCGCGGGTTCGTTCAGCTGCGTGGCCCAGGGGTCGGGTTCGTCGTGGCGGGTGTGCCAGCGGTGAAGCTCGATGGTGTTGTGGGCGGCGAGGTAGATCGCGAGGAGCAACGCAGTGGCATGCCGGTCGAGGATCTGGATGAAGCCGCGGTTGAGGTTGGCATCGGTGAAGCGGATGTGGGCGTTGAAGGTCTCGGCGTAGGTGCGCCTGTTGTAGGAGATGGCCCAAACGGTGGACTGCCAGGGCAAGGTCTGGCGGTCGCGTTCGTGGGTGGTGTCCGCGACGGTGACGGTGATCCCACAACCGCAGGGTGTCCCGGCCCGGCACGTCGTCGTGGGGAGATGGGCGCCGAGCCGCATCGTCGCGGGGTTGTTCGGGCAGCGAAGTCGTCCGCCGAGGCAGGGGCCTTTGAAGCGTTGGGTGCCCGCGCGGTCGTCGTGGCGGGCGTGGGCGATGAACCGGTAGGGCTCGCGGGCGTCGAAGACCTCACGGGTTCGGGCCTTGACTTCCGAGGATTGCCCGACCCGCGGCGGTTCGAGGTGGCGCAACGGCGTGGGGAGCGCCGTGGTGTAGATGTGGCCATCGAGCCAGATCGTTCCAGGTGCGGGGCCTGGACGGGCGCCACGCTGCGAGGTGTGCAGGTCCATGGTCACAGTGATGCCGAGACTCCGGAGGGGGCGTGCGAAGTGCTCGGGTCGCGCGGTGGTGTACCCGCGGTCGAACAGTGCCTCGTCGACCGATCCGGATCGAGTGATGGCGCGGGTAAGGGCTACTGCCGCGCCGGCACGGTCGGTCACGCCGGGCCGCAGCGCCATGCCTGCGCAGATGCGCGGCCCTTCTCGGTCTCCGACGGATGCGACGTAGGTCGCGAGGTGGAGCTCGTATCCGACGTAGTGCTCGCTGGGGCGGCGGTCGGTGTGCGTGCGTTTGCCCCAGCGAGCGTCGGGGTCGGCGCAGACCTGACCCTCGGGGGTGCGGTAGCCGTGTGAGTAGGGCACGGCGAAGGACTCGAAGTCGGTGCCGTCGACCGCGATCGCTCGGGTGCGGCGGAACGCACGCGGTATCGAGGCCTGGACGATCGTGGTGACGAGCTCGTCCGGTGTGAGGTCCAGGGCAGGGCAGCTGCGCGGGCAGGGGTCGACCTCGCCCGTGTCGACGTTGACCCGGATTCGGTGGTCGTGGTCGATGTGCACGCCGGTGCGTGTCGCCCTGACCAGCGCGGTGAAAGTGGACCAGATGCGCCGGTAGAGGCGTTGGCGCTCGCCCGGGTCGCTCGTCCAGGAATCGCGGAGCCCGAGGCGTCGCCTGCTCTGCGCGGTGATGCTGAGGATGGTGGACTCGACGCTGGCGAGGGTCATTCGATGCGGGTCGGACAGCGCGTGGAGGAAGAGCAAGCGTGCGACCAGTGGCAGGGAGGCGCAGCGGGGCCGGCCTTTGGTCGTGGCGGCGGTGCCGAGAATCGCCTGGACCTGAGGATGAGCGGCCAGGGCGATGGCGCGCGATACGCGCTGCTTCTCGGTGAACGGGTTGGGGCGGTATCGGATGATGCTGCGGCCCGACGCGGTGTGCGTGGGCCTGTTCCGGGTCCGACCCGCTGTCGTCACTGGCGGGTCAGTTCCGCGTAGAGGTCAGCATCGGTGATCGGTGAGAGGAACCGCATGACGTGGCTGAAGGTCTTCCACGAGGTGAGGCCTGCCATCTGAGCCAGACCGTTCAGGTGGACCTTGTTCTCCAGGTGGTGCAGCAGCCATGTCGCGCGCAGCCGCTGAATCTTGAGGTCCGGGCAGTCTGGCGGCCGATCGACCTTCTCGAGCAGATGTCCCAGAGGTGCACGATCCCAGTCCTTCGTGGTGAAGCCCAGGATCCCTGACCCCGGGTCCTCCTGGCGGATCTGGGCGAGCGTGACGTCGTGCGGCGGGGTGACGGGGATGATCCGCGCCCTGGCGCCGGGGACCGCCAGACAGAGGTGTCCATGGCGGTCGAGGAGGTCATCGGTCGTGACCATCCGCAACTCTCGCGGATAGCAACCGGTACCGAGACCGAGCGCCAGCAGTGCGCCGAAACGGCGCCGCAGGAGTGGCGTGCGCTGTGAACGGGCGACGTCGAGAAGGCGTTCGACCTCGTCCTGCGTGTATGGCCTGATCGTGCACTCCGGGCGCAGCAACTCCGGCAGCGGCGCCCAGGGTGCATGCCGTGTGAGCTGCATTGAGAACCGGCGCAGGTCCGCCCGACGCGTGCCCTGAGAGGAAAGGGCAAGGTGCGTGCACCCGACCGCGATGAATCGCTCGACGACGTCGGGAGTGAAGATCGCCTCCCGCTCCAGAGGTAGACCCTGCCGGTGCGCCCACACGACGAACTGCGACAATGTGCGCATCGCCTCGGTGGCCCGCCGAGGTTCGACCGGGTGCAGGTCGAGCGCGACCTGACGGGTGAACTCCGCGACCGGCGCCCAGTCCTCCGGGCGGATCGCGTTCGGTGTGTACCGGCGCACCCGAGCCCCGGCCTTGGCGGCAGCGTCGGCGTGGCGGTTGACGTCAGAAGTTCCAGAAGAGCGCTCTGAGAGCACAGCAAGACCCCCACGGGTAGGCGGGTGTTTCTGGCAGCGGAGATCGCACTCCGCTGTAGCGAGCGATCGGGTTCGGGAGTTGCCGCTCCTGGACCCGTTTTCGCGTCTTCGACGCCCTGCGCCGACTGGCTCAGCCCATACTGGCTCCACCCTCGTCATCGAGTGCCTTCGCGAGGAGGTCTGCGTGTACCGCCGTCACTGGCCGCCCTGAAGCACGGGCAGTCTCGTACAGGCGCAGCGCGAGGTGTGCAGGAATCCGGGCGTCGAACCGCACCGTCTCGTCGGGCGCGTAGACACGGTCCCGCGATGACGGGCGCCCCGTCCGCGCAGCCGGGATGACTACCGCGCTGTTCTGGTTCTTCATCGTCACCACCTCCGTCGAAACGACCAACTTTAAGAACCAGATCCGTAGATCCGTCAGTCGGTTGGTCGGACCGAGCGAAGGAGGTGGTGAGACTCCTTCAGCGCCGCGAGCCGATGGCTCAGATCAGCGGCGTGCCCCCGCACCAGGTACGGGCAGTCATCATCAAGGTATGCCCACTGGCATCCAGAGTCACGAGCGGCACGCGCAGTTGGAAGCGGAACAGCGGACCATGGAGTCGGAGGTCTCTGGAGGCGTCGATGAGTCCACGACCCATGCTGATCCTCGACCTGGACGGAGTGATCAGCCCGTATGGGAGCGAAGCGAAAGACGGGATGGCGGTTGCGCGCGTAGGCGGGTACCTCCTGCTCTACCGCCCAGACGTCATCGCAGGGCTCAACGCCCTCAACAAGGAGGGAGACGTCGAGCTTCGATGGCTGACGAGCTGGGGTAGTGACGTACGCACTCACGTCGCCCCAGCACTCGGCCTCGACGACTTCCCGATGCTCGCCGAGGTGAAGAGCAACGCGACGGATCGAACATGGTGGAAGTTGCAGACCGTTCTCCTGCACCTAACCGGGGGCACGAGGTTCGCTTGGATCGACGACGACCTGAAACCGACACGTCGGGCCCGAGGCCGCCAGGCCTACGGGACCGGACAGTGTCTACTCCTGCGACCCGACTCGAGACTGGGCCTCACGTCTGCAGAACTCGATCAGGTACGGACGTTCCTCGTTCGCACATAGTCGGCTTCGACGCGGACCTGCACCGGGTGAAATCCACGATTCGGGCGTTCGCCGCAGGTGTCGACGCCGATCTGGCGACACTGGCGGCTCGACAGTTGGCAGAATGCAAGCGTGACGACGCTGGAGGACATCCTCGACGACTACCTGTACAAGTCCGGCTCGACGGTGGAACGCGGCACAAAGTTCGAGCGCCTGATGAAGCAGTTCCTGGTCACCGATGTCCAGTGGGCTGCCCTCTTCGACACGGTGTGGATGTGGAACGAGTGGCCCGAGCGCACCGGCCACGACGTCGGCATCGATCTCGTCGCCCGGGAGCGCGACACAGGCAACCTCGTCGCGGTGCAGTGCAAGTTCTACGACCCGACGCACACTCTGTCGAAGCCGGACATCGACACCTTCCTGTCGGCGTCGGGCAAGCACCCGTTCGCGGGCCGCCTGGTCGTCTCGACCACGGACAAGTGGAACAAGAACGCTGAGGACGCCGTTCACAACCAGCAGATACCGGTCCAGCGGATCGGTCTGACGGACCTGCTCGACTCGTCGATCGACTGGGAGCAGTTCGACCCGACCACCAAGGGCACGCCCGAGCTGGCGATCAAGGCTAAGCGTGAGCTGCGCTCCTACCAGAGAGTCGCGTTGGAGAAGGTGCGTGCGGGTCTTGCCGAAGGCGAACGCGGCAAGCTGATCATGGCGTGCGGCACGGGCAAGACGTTCACGTCACTGCAGATCGCCCTCGACCAGGTAGAGCCCGGTGGATCGGTGCTCTTCCTGGTCCCGTCGATCGCCCTGCTGTCCCAGACGCTCAAGGAGTGGTCGATTGAGGCCGGCGACACCCTGCGCACGTTTGCCGTCTGCTCGGACACGAAGATTGGCATGGGCGAGGAGGACATCTCGACTGTCGACCTGCCCATCCCGGCAACGACCGATCCCGCACGCCTGGCTTTCGCGATGCAGCAGGACACCGTGCACCGGGACGCCGCGCGACGCGTCACCGTCGTGTTCGCTACCTACCAGTCAATCGACGTCGTGGCCAAGGCACAGCACGCAGGAGTGCCCGCGTTCGATCTCGTGATCTGCGACGAGGCGCACCGCACGACCGGCGCGACCCTGGTTGGCGCGGACGAGTCGGCGTTCGTCCGTGTGCACGATGCCGAGTACCTCAAGGCGGCCAAGCGCCTCTACATGACCGCGACGCCGCGGATCTACGACGACAACTCCAAGGCGAAGGCCGGCCAGGCCAACGCCCTGCTCGCATCCATGGACGACGAGACGGTCTACGGTCCCGAGCTCTACCGGCTCGGGTTCGGCGAGGCGGTCTCGCTGGGACACCTGACGGACTATCGGGTACTCGTCCTCGCGGTGGACGAGGGACACATCAACCGCACGATGCAGTCCGCGCTGACCGACCCGAACAACAGCGAGCTACAGGTCGACGACATCGCCAAGATCATCGGCTGCTGGAACGGTCTGGCGAAGCGCGGCGAGGCTGAGCACGACTTCGCCGGCGACCCCGAGCCGATGCGCCGGGCGGTCGCGTTCTCCCGCTCTATCAAGGACTCTAGACGGTTCGCGGAGAAGTTCCAGTCCATCGTCGACGAGTACGCGGCAAGCATCGATCTGTCCGACGACGACGTGAACGCACCGGGACGGGTCAACCAGATCCTGCCCGCCGCGGTCGATCACGTGGACGGTTCGTTCAACATGGTCGCGCGCAACAACCTCCTGTCCTGGCTCAAGGAGGAGACCGGCGACCTCGGCTCCGGTGGCGAGGCACGCATCCTGTCGAACGCCAAGTGCCTCTCCGAAGGCGTCGACGTGCCGGCACTGGACGCGGTGCTCTTCCTTAATCCACGCAAGTCCGTGGTCGACGTCGTCCAGTCGGTCGGCCGGGTCATGCGGCGCGCGCCGGGCAAGAAGTACGGCTACATCATCCTGCCCATCGTGGTCCCCGCCGGGATGCGCCCCGAGGACGCGCTACGCGACAACGAGCGCTACGCCGTGGTCTGGGAGGTGCTCCAGGCCCTGCGCGCGCACGACGAGCGGTTCGACGCGATGGTCAACAAGATCGAGCTCAACCAGGCCCGCGACGCCCGGATCAACATCATTGGTGTGGGCGGCAAGGAGTCCGACGAGTACGGCGACGGCTCGAACAAGGACACCCCTGAGCAGGGCGCCTTCGACCTGTCCGCGCTCGGTGACTTCCGCGAGGCCATGTACGCCAAGGTCGTCCAGAAGGTCGGCTCGCGCCGCTACTGGGAGGACTGGGCCAAGAGCGTCGCCGATATCGCCGAGCGACACCGCGAACGCCTCATCGGCCTGCTCAAGTCAGGTCACGCTGCCAAGGAGTTCGACGACTTCCATACCGCGCTGCGCGCCAGCCTCAACGAGTCGATCAGCCGTGATGACGCGATCGACATGCTCTCGCAGCACCTGATCACGGCGCCGATCTTCTCCGCACTCTTCGCCGACTACGACTTCGCGACGAACAACCCGGTCTCCCAGGTCATGGACACCATGCTCCGGGCGTTGGAAGGCACGAACCTCGAGGCCGAGACCGCAGACCTCGACAAGTTTTACGAGTCCGTCCGCGTGCGCGTCGAGGGCATCGACAACGCCGCCGGCAAGCAGTCGATCATCAAGGATCTCTACGAGCGGTTCTTCAAGCTCGCCTTCCCGCGGGCTGCTGACCAGCTCGGCATCGTCTATACGCCGGTGGAGATCGTCGACTTCATCATCCGGTCCGTCGACCACCTGCTGCGGCAGGAGTTCGGGACCTCGCTCTCCGGCGAGGGAGTGCACGTCATCGATCCGTTCACAGGAACGGGTACGTTCATCGTGCGGCTCCTGCAGTCTGGGCTGATCTCCCCGCACGACCTCGCCCGCAAGTACGCCTCCGAGCTACACGCCAACGAGATCATGCTGCTCGCCTACTACATCGCGGCAATCAATATCGAGTCGACGTTCCACGACGTGCTCGCTGAGGCCCTCTACGCGAAGGTGCCTTACCAGCCGTTCGACGGCATCGTGCTCACGGATACCTTCCAGATGCACGAGGCCGGCGACCTCGACGACGGCACCGTCTTCACCTCGAACTCCGAACGCGTCACCAAGCAGCGGGCTCTTGACATCCGCGTGATCATTGGGAACCCGCCGTACTCGGCAAAACAGGCGTCGGGCAACGACAACGCGGCGAATCTCAAGTATGCGACGCTCGACGCCTCGATCGCGCGGACGTACGCGGCTCGTTCCACGGCGACGAACAAAAACTCGCTATACGACTCCTACATTCGTGCCATCCGCTGGGCCTCGGACCGGATCGATGATCACGGCATCATTGGGTTCGTCACCAATGGCGGGTTCATCGACACCAACACGGCCGACGGACTTCGGAAGACCCTAGCAGACGAGTTTGCCACGATCTACGTGCTCAACTTGCGTGGAAACATGCGCAGTCCTGACTGGAAGTCAGAAGGTGGGCAGATTTTCGGCCCTGGCAGCCAGACCACGGTCGCCGTGACGTTCCTCGTTAAGAAGAACGGTCACACCGGACGAGGAAATGTTTACTACCACGACATCGGCGACTACCTCACTCGCGAGCAGAAACTCGCCATCGTCGCTGACTCCTCCTCAGATTCGATCGACTGGACGACCATCACCCCGAACGACGCCGGCGACTGGCTCAACCAGCGTTCGGAGTCCTTCAGCGCGTACCAACCGATCGGTGATAAGTCCCCGGGCGCTTTGTTTGGGCTGTACTCGGGCGGCCTCAAGACGAACCGCGATTCCTGGCTTTACAACTTCTCGCGGGAGACAGTACGTCGCAACGTCGAGCGGATGGTCGCCTTCTACAACGGGCAGATGAACGCCTACACCGCGCACGTCGAGCAAGCTGGGAGCGCGGGCCCGAGTTCAGTCGATGCCTTCATCGACACGGATCCCAAGAAGTTCTCTTGGAACCGTGCCGACAAGTCCCGACTCGCACGGAGGCGCATGTACGCGGTTCGTGAGCAGGCGGCGCGTGTCAGTGCATACCGCCCATTCACAAAGCAGCACTCCTGGCTCGACTCCGAGTTAAATGACATGGTTTACCGCATTCCGTCGATGTTCCCTACAGTGGAACACCAGAACTACGGGTTCTATCTCACGGGACTTGGATCAGCAAAGCCCTTTAGTGTGCAAGCGGTTTGCTCAATTCCAGACGTCAATTACTGGGGTTCCGAGGGCGGCCAGTTCTTCGCCCGCTGGACCTTTGAGGAGGAGACGGTCGAAACGGTCGCCCAAGGGGCGTTCGACTTCGCCGACACCGAGGACGTCGTCGACGGCTACCGACGCATCGATAACATCGCAGACGCCACGCTCGCGCAGTACCGCACGTGGTACGGCATCGGAGTGACAAAGGACGCGATCTTCGCGTTCGTCTACGGCCTGCTGCACTCCCCCGACTACCGGCACCGCTTCGCGGCTGATCTCAAGCGCACGCTGCCTCGCATCCCGCGCATCGAGACTGCTGACTTCGTCACCTTCGCCGACGCTGGTCAGCACTTGCTGGACATGCACATCAACTACGAGCGTGTCGACCCCTACCCGCTGACAATTGTTGGCGACCAGCCGTCAGGGTCGGGCTCGGGGGATCTCTACGGCTGGTTCCGCGTGGAGAAGCTCAAGTGGAAGTCCAAGGCTGACAAGTCGACGATCGTCTACAACCCGCGCATCACAATTTCGGGCATCCCCGAGGCGGCGCACCGCTACATGCTGGGATCCCGCTCGGCGCTGGAGTGGATCATTGACCGCTACCAGGTCAAGACGGACAAGTCTTCGGGCATCGCTAACGACCCCAATGACTGGTCGCGAGAGGTCGGCAACCCGCGGTACATCGTTGACCTCATTGCCAAGGTCACGTCGGTGTCGGTCGAGACGATGAAGATCGTCGACGCCCTGCCGCCGCTGCGCATTGTGGAGGAGAGGCAATGAAGGCGGTCGATTCGCACCTGTTGACGCTGCTCAAGGCGAGCAGTCAGTACATCGTCCCGATTTACCAGCGGCTCTACTCATGGCATGAGCCGGAGTGTGAGCAGCTCTGGTCCGACATCCTGCGGGCCGGCTTGAGTACGAATCTCGGCGCGCACTTCACGGGCTCGATCGTCTACGTCGCACGGGGGGAGTCGACGAACACGTCGTCCGAGCCGGACCTGATAATCGACGGCCAGCAGCGGGTGACCACGGTGACGCTGATCCTCGCCGCTCTGGCCGAGCGCTTGAGCACGCTCCCTGAAAGTGACCGTGAGCCGATAAACGGCTTCTCACCGAAGAAGATCCGCAACCGCTACCTGCTCAACGACGACGAGGACGGTGAGCGAGCGTACAAGCTGATCCTGTCGCAGAGCGACAAGGATGCGCTCATCGCGATTCTCCGGGGCGTCGCCCCTTCCGCCGACGCGGTGACTCGGGTCATGGACAACTTCGCCTTCTTCCAGAAGAAGTTGTCGAACCCGAGCCTGGACCTCGCTGTCGTGTGCCGGGGTCTCGACAAGCTGGTCGTCGTCGACGTGAAGCTTGAGCGCGGCGTTGACAACCCACAGCTCGTGTTCGAGGCGATGAACTCGACTGGCAAGGAGCTCTCGCAGGCGGACCTGATCCGCAACTATGTGCTCATGGACCTGCCAGCGAAGGAGCAGGAGGCGCTCTATACCGCGTATTGGCGGCCGATGGAGCAGGAGTTCGTCGGGGCGGCCGACTCGAAGTTCGACGAGTTCGTCCGTCACTATCTGACGATCAGGACCGGTTCGATCCCGCGCCAGGACGACATCTACGAGGCGTTCAAGGGCCACTCCACCGTGTTCACGACGAGCGGCGAGACGGTCCAGGCGCTCGTGGTGGAGCTCCGGCAGTACGCGCGCCGGTACGCGGCGATGGCGCTCGGCAAGGAGACCGACGCCAAACTGCGTCGTGCGTTCAAGGACCTCGACCAGATCCGCGTCGACGTCGTCTTCCCGTTCCTCCTCGAGGCTTACTCGGACTACGAGCTCGGGACGCTGGACGGCGACGAGCTCCACGAGATCGTTCAGATGGTCACGTCCTACGTCTTCCGGCGCGCCGTATGCCGCATCCCGACGAACTCCCTAAACAAGACGTTCGCCGGGTTCAGCGGCGCGGTCCGTAAGGACCACTACGTCGACAGCGTCAAGGCGCAATTCCTCGGCATGAAGAGCTACCGCGCCTTTCCCACCGACGCGGAGTTCCGTCAAGCCCTCGTCACTACCGACCTGTACAACTTCCGCCGGCGCTCCTACCTGCTTCGACTGCTCGAGAACCACGGCCGCAAGGAGCCGGTGACGGTCGAGGACTACACGATCGAGCACATCCTTCCCCAGAACGAGAACCTGTCGAAGGAGTGGCGAGACGCCCTCGGCGAGCAGTGGCAGGACGTGCAGGCCAAGTACCTGCATACGCTCGGAAACCTCACGCTCACCGGATACAACTCGGAGTACTCGGACCACCCGTTCGCCACCAAGTGCGACATGGAGGGCGGGTTTAAGGACAGCCCGCTCCGCCTCAACAAGGGGCTCGGTCAGCTCACCGAGTGGAACGCGGCCGAGATCGAGAAGCGAGCCGAGCGGCTGGCCGACGAGGCCGTTGTGATCTGGACGCGGCCGGAATTGCCTGACGACGTCATTGCTGAGTATCAGCAGCAACGTGAAGTCTCCGACTTCTCGATCGAGGACCACCAGAACCTGCTGCCGGCCCAGCGACGTACCCTGTTCGAGAAGTTCTCCGCCGAGGTCTTGGCGCTCGACCCCGGCATCACCAGGCACTTCATGAAGGTGTACGTCGCGTTCAAGGCGGAGACCAACTTCGTCGACGTCGTGCCGCAGAAGGCCCGGATGCGACTCAGCCTGAACATCCCGCTCGAGGCGCTCCACGACGAACGTGGCGAGGCGTGGGACGTCAGCGACAAGGGCCACTGGGGCAACGGCCCCACAGAGGTAGCGCTCAGCGAGGACTCGGACTTCGCCTACGTTATGGGCCTCGTTCGACAGGCCCTTGAGTACCAGATGGGCGAAGAGTGACAACTCCTGCTGGGGGCGGTCATCGAGAACGGGTTGCTTCCCTTTGGTGGCCGCCATCCGCGTGCCAACTCGGTGGGCTCAGGGAGATATGAGATGCGGTTTGCTGGCGTCGACATTCCTCAGGCGCTGATAGAAGCCCATGCAGACGGTGGTGTTGTGTTCTTCGTTGGCGCAGGCGCGTCGATGTTTCCTCCAACGAGATTGCCCAGCTTTGGGGAACTGACGGCTAATGTCGCAGCGCTCGCCGGGGTGATGGCGCCCACCCAGAACGACCTAAAGGTGCCCGACGTCTTCCTAGGACGCATCGACGCCCCGCCCCGCATCGATGTGCATCATCTTGTCGCCACGGAGATCGCTAAAGCGCGGCGGCGGAACGGCGTCCATGATGCCGTCGCAACGCTTGCCGTCGCTGGTGGCACGCCGCGCATCGTCACGACCAATTATGACGACTTCCTGCGCCGCGCCTTAAAGGCCAACGGTGTGAATCCCGTGATTCACGAGGCTCCAGCACTGCCGCTCGGTGCAGATTTCGAAGGAATCGTCCATATTCACGGTCGCCTGGGACAGCCGTCTCGGCGCTTGGTGATCACGGACTCCGACTTTGGATTCGCCTACATCACGCGGGGCTGGGCACCATCCTTTCTTCGGGAACTCTTCGCCAAGTTCGTTGTGTGCTTTGTTGGGTATAGCCACGAAGATCGAATGATGGAATACTTGGCCAAAGGTCTCTCTTCGGATACGCGACCGCGGTATATATTCACAGACACGAATGGCTCTGACGAACACTGGGCAAGGCTCGGCATCAACCCGATTTACTTTCCAGGCCAGCGGTACGACGTGATGAAGGAAGCGCTCATCCGGTGGGGCAAGTGGGCCCGCGACACGCCCTACGACCGAGCCGAGCGAGTCCGCTCGCTTGCGGCAGACACGCCGCCAGCGGATCCCGAGGACCAGGACTTTCTGACGGCGGCGCTCACGGACCGTGTCCTAGCGACTGAGGTGTGCCGGATCGCGACGAGCCCGTCGTGGGTCGAATGGCTCCTCGGGCGGCCGGCGATGCGAGCAATGTTGGAGGGCAAGAGGGGACAGGATCTCAGTTCGGCGTGCGTTCTCGCGGAGTGGGTTGTGGAACGGGGGACCGCCGACGAGCACTGCTACGAACGAGTCTTTGCGGCTCTCGCCGGCAGATCGACCGGTGCCCCTCCGCTGCTCGTTGGTGCGATGCTGCAACGGATCCGGGATGCCTCGGTTGACAAGAGCCTCCGCTCACGGTGGTTGCGTTGGGCGCTCGCTGGAGCGGCCTCGCCCGACCTCGACTTCGAGCTCGATATGTTGTGGGCGTCGGGCACCGACCTCACCTCTGACGAGGCACTGCTGGTTCTCACGCACCTGCTTGATCGGTGGACGAGCCCGGGCGTCGGGATCCTGTCGACGATTCGCGAGGCAGAGCCTCGGCCCGAAGGGTGGGCGTTTCGAGAGGGCGTGGGACACCATTTGGTCCTGTCCGGGCAGCATCTGTTCCAGTTGCTTGAGTTCCTCGGCCACTTCTTCGGGCATGGCCACCGCCTCGTGGTCGCTGACCAACGGTTCGACCCGTGGAGCTTCCGCCGGTCTTCGATTTCCAGCCACGAGCAGGATGCTGATGGCCGCGACGATGTGGTCGACGCGCTGATCGACCTTGCGCGGGACTCGCTCGCCAAGGCGTTTGTTGAGGAACGAGTTGCCGCCCAGGCCGTCCGTGCCCTCTGGTTACGCAGCTCTGTCGCCTTGCTGCGCCGCATTGCGGTCAACTCACTAGCCCTCGCTCGCGACCTGGCAGCTGAGCCTCGGATTGCGCAAGTGTGGGAACTCGACCTCTTGTTCGATGTCGCTGCCCATCATGAGATCTACGAGCTTGTTCAGATCTGCGTTCGTGAGATAAGTGATGATGGGGTTGCGGATCTCGTAAAAATGATCGAGTTGGGTCCGAACGATCGAGCAGTCGGAGCACTAACGGAGTCTGAGGCGGAGTCGATCGACTGGCGGGTCTACAACTTGCTCGAATGGGTCATGAGTTGCAGGCCGACAACGAATCCTCCGGCGCGGCTGGCGCAGATCAAGGCGCTCCATCCTGACTGGGAGCCGCGGGAACACGCCGACTTTACACACTACTCGTGGTCGGGAGTGAGTTCGATCGAGGACGAGCACCCGTGGACTCCAGACTCGTTCCACGAGATGCTTGGTGCCGACGTGGGAGCCACGGTGGCAGCGCTGGAACGTCGACTTGGCGACGAGCCTGACGAGTTCTGGTCAGGCGCTCAGCACATGGTCGAGAACGTGGTCACGGGCTGGTCCGACGATGGAATCACACTGTGGGACGCGACGGTCCGCTCTGATCTCCGTGGGGCGGTAGTGCGCGGTTGGTCCAGGGCTCCTATGTCAAGCGGACACCTGAAACGAATAGAGCAGCGCCTCCGCAACTCGGACCTCGAGGGGTTCGCTTCAGCAGTGCCCAGCCTGCTTCGACCCTGGACGGATGACGCGGCGGTCCGTGATCGGTGGGTCAGTAGACCTGCTGGCCGTCAACTTGCGCGTCGCGTGTTTACGCTGTTGAAGGACAGTACCTCGGGGATGACTGGTGCCGATCCGTACACGGCGTCTATCAATAGCCCTATTGGAACTCTGGCCGAGTTCTGGATCGGGGTCGCGTCACACGAGGCGCGCACTGGCGTCTATCCGGGAGGACGGCTCTCGGTAGGTACGCGCGCGGCACTCAAGCAGTTGATCCGCGAATCGGCGACCCCTGCATTAGCCGAGAGCCCACTCTTGCGCCAACTCGTGTTCTTCATGCGAGCGGATCATGAATGGACATCCGAGCACCTTCTGCCTCTTCTTGATCCCGCGAGGAGTCCATGGGATGAAGTCGACCGGCGTTGGCGAGTGCTCCTGCGTGCGCAAGTCAGCGAAGAGCTCCTAGACGCCGGGGTCCGAGACTGGCTGCTCGGCGTTGCGTCTCGTGCAGTTGGTGAGACCGAACTGTCGACGGCGGCGGCGCAGATGGCGGCGCAGATAGCGGTTCACAGCACTATGGACGACGACGAACGCCTGGGTTGGGTGGCCCGTTTCGTCGCCGTCGTGGACGACGCAACGGCTGCGCGGTGGACGCGGCAGGTCGCAACCGCATTGTCTTCCCTCGACGGCGATGCCCGCTCGTCGCTGTGGAGCAGATGGATGCGCCGGTACGTTCAGCAGCGTGTCGCGGGTGCGCCTAGACGCATTGCTCCCGAGGAACTGACCGCGCTATTGGACTGGGCGTTCGTTCTCCGGGAGATCGCGGACGTCGAAGAGGCCGTACGACTAATCATTTCTGCTGATACCGGCCTTGCCCCGAACGCGTACCTGCGGTCCACGAACTATCTCGAGGATGAGGGCGTCCTGCGGTCCTTTCCGAACCTGTGGGCGCGTCTTTTAGCTGGTGTGCTCGCTCACACCGACTCGCTGGAGTCACACACATGCCGGCAACTCGACGCGATCACCGCGGAGCTCAGGGCAGTTGGCGCAGACAGTCAGGTGTGCGACGAGATCGCGCGCGCTCTCTATAACCTAGGTCCCAGGTAACAGCCGCGTAGGTGTGCCTGGCTGCGTCGCATGAGTGTGCCGGAGCCGCGGTGCGGGTCCTCGTTTGTTGAGGCCAGAGCATTTCGGAAACCTCCCTCGTGGGCGCGCGAAGGGCCCGACCCCCTCACGGGGGCCGGGCCCTTCCCTGCTGTCGCGAGGTCGTGTCAGACGAGGTCGCGGACCGCCGCGTACTGCTCGCGGATGGTCGGGACCGGGTCGGCCTCGACCACCGTGGCCGACGACGCGGCCCAGGTGGGCGCGGTGACGTCCGCCCCCGGGCCGGCCTGGTGCGCGGCGAGGACCCACGCGGCCTGGCGCGCGGCGCCGTCGGCCACGTACTCGCCGGGCTCCGGGATCGTGACCGGGAGGCCGAGGACCTGCGGCGCGATGCGCCGGACCGCCTCGGACTGCGCGCCGCCGCCGATGAGCTGCACGCGCTCGACCCGCACGCCGAGCGCCCGCAGGGCGTCGAGCCCGTCCGCGAGGCCGCACAGCATGCCCTCGACGTACGCGCGCGCGAGGTGCTCCGGCGTTGAGGTGCCGAGCCGGATGCCGTGCAGCGTCCCCGACGCGTCGGGACGGTTGGGCATGCGCTCGCCCTCGAGGTACGGCACGAGCACGAGCCCGTCCGCACCAGCAGGCGCCTGGAGCGCGAGCCGCGACAACCCGGCGTGGTCGACGCCGAGCACGGCGCGCGCCGCGTCGAGCACGCGGCTCGCGTTGAGCGTCACCGCGAGCAGCAGGTACCGGCCCGTCGCGTCGGAGAACCCGTTGACGAGTCCGGACCCGTCGGCGGTGCGGTCGTCGGTCACCGCGGACACGACGCCCGACGTCCCGATCGACACCGCGACGTCGCCCGCGACCATGCCGAGGCCGAGGGCCGCGCCCGCGTTGTCGCCCGCGCCGGGGCCGAGCAGCGTGCCGCCCTCGACCGCGCTCCCGGCGACCGAGGCGTGCGCGACGCCCGCTACGGCCGAGGGTGCGACGACGCGCGGCAGCACGACGTCCGTCCGGCCGAACGCGAGCTCCAGCAGGTCGAGGCGGTATGCGCCCCGGCCGTCGTCCCCGTCGTCCCGGGTCGCGTCGTAGTAGCCGGTGCCCGACGCGTCGGACGCGTCGGTGACGAGCGCGTCGAGGTCCGGGCCGAGGGGCGCGGACTCGTCGCCCGCCGGGCCGTACCCGGCGATGCGCCACGTGAGCCAGTCGTGCGGCAGCGCGACGGCGGCGACGCGCGCCGCGTTCTCCGGCTCCGTGTCGCGCAGCCAGCGGAGCTTCGTCACCGTCAGCGAGGCGACCGGCACGGACCCGATCGCGTCGGCCCACGCCTGGGCGCCCGCCTCGGTCGCGGACTCGACGCGGTCGTGGGCGTCGGGGACGCCCTCGGCGAGGCGGGCCTCGCCGAGCTCACGGATCAGGTCGCGCGCGGCCGGGGCCGAGCGCGTGTCGTTCCACAGGAGCGCGTCGCGCACGACGTTCCCGTCCGCGTCGAGCGCGACGAGCCCGTGCTGCTGGCCGCCGACGGCGAGCGCCGCGACGTCGTCGAGCCCGCCCGCCGCAGACGCCGCCTCGCGGAACGCGTCCCACCCCGCGTCGGGGTGGACCTCCGTGCCGTCAGGGTGCTTGGCCGAGCCCGTGCGCACGAGCACGCCCGTCGCGGCGTCGCGCACGACGACCTTGCAGGACTGCGTGGACGTGTCGACGCCGGCGACGAGCACGCGCTCGCCGCCGGCGTCGGACGTCCTGGGGTCGGTCGTCACCTCAGCCGATCAGGTGCTCGAGCGCGAGCTGGTTGAGGCGCACGAAGCCGAAGTCGCGGTTCGCCGCGGCGTCGACGTCGAACTCCTCGTACGCGCTGCGGTCCGCGAGCAGGTCGGCGACGGACTCGCCCTCGCCCAGCGTGGACTGGCCGAGCTCGAACACGCCGGAGTGCGCGAACGCCTCCTGGACGCGGGAGTCGGCGCGGTACGCCGCGGCCTTGCGCGCGAGCAGGCGGTAGGTCTCCATGTTGGCGCGCGCGGAGTCCCACACGCCGACCTCGTTCTCGGTGCGCGACGGCTTGTAGTCGAAGTGGCGCGGGCCCGTGTACGTGGGGCCGCCGTTCGGGAAGCCGTTCTCGAGCAGGTCGACCGTGAAGAACGCCGAGAGCAGGTCGCCGTGGCCGAACACGAGGTCCTGGTCGAACTTGATCGAGCGCTGGCCGTTGAGGTCGATGTGGAAGAGCTTGCCCGCCCACAGCGCCTGCGCGAGGCCGTGCGTGTAGTTGAGGCCGGCCATCTGCTCGTGGCCCGTCTCCGGGTTGAGGCCCACGATGTCGCCGTTGTCGAGCTTCGCGATGAGGCCGAGCGCGTGGCCGATCGTCGGCAGGAAGATGTCGCCGCGAGGCTCGTTCGGCTTGGGCTCGAGCGCGATCTTGAGGTCGTAGCCCTTCTCCTTGATGTACGCCGCGGTGAGGTCGAGGCCCTCGGCGTAGCGCTCGTGCGCGGAGTGCAGGTCCTTGGCGCCGTCGTACTCGGTGCCCTCGCGCCCGCCCCACATGACGAACGTCTTGGCGCCCAGCTCGGCCGTGAGGTCGACGTTGCGCAGCACCTTGCGCAGCGCGTAGCGACGCACGCCGCGGTCGTTCGACGTGAGGCCGCCGTCCTTGAAGACGGGGTGGCTGAACAGGTTCGTCGTCACCATCTCGATGACCAGGCCGGTCTCCTGCGCCGCCTGGCGCACGGAGTCGAGGCGCTTGGTGCGCTCCGCGTCGTCGGCGCCGAACGGCACGACGTCGTCGTCGTGGAAGGTGAAGCCCCACGCACCGAGGTCGGCCAGGCGGCGCACGGACTCGGCCGGGTCGAGCGCGGGACGGCTCGCGCTGCCGAACTGGTCCTGCGCGGTCCAGCCCACGGTCCACAGACCGAAGGAGAAGTTGATGTCTGCGTCGTGTCGGGTGGTCTCGTCGGCCACGGTGGTCTCCTCGTCGAGAGGGCCGCGACGCGATCCTCGCGCCGACGGCCTATTTATGTCGTACGGATGAACTTATCCGCCCGGGTCGGTAAGGTCAAGACCGTGAACCGCAGCGTCGCGACCCGCACGGGTCCCCCAGCAGCCCGGCAGGCCACGCTGCGCGAGCACAACCTCGCCCTCGTCGCCCGCGCGGTCTTCGAGTCCGCCCAGCCGTGCTCGCGCGCCGACATCGCCGCGTCCAGCGGCCTCACGCGCGCGACCGTCTCGACGCTCGTCGACCGCCTCGTCGCCGCAGCCATCGTCGCGGAGCTCCCGCCCGCCACCCCGCAGCGCGCCGGCCGGCCCGCGGTCCCCCTCGCGCCCGCGCCGCGCTCCCTCGTCGGGATCGGCCTCGAGGTCAACGTCGACTACCTCGGCGGCCGCGTGCTCGACCTCACCGGCGCCGTCGTCGCCGAGCACGTCGACCCGGACGACCTCCACGACAGCGACCCCGCCGAGGTGCTCGCGCGGCTCGGACGCATCGCGCAGGACCTCCTCGCGACCGTCCGCGCCGACGGCATGACCGTCGCAGGCGCCCGTCTCGCCCTGCCCGGCCTCGTCGACACGCGCGCGGGCCGGCTCGAGGTCGCCCCCAACCTCGGCTGGTCCCACCTCGACCCCGGCCCCCTCCTCGGGCTCGGCCCCGACGTGCCCGTCGAGATCGGCAACGAGGCCAAGCTCGCCGCGCTCGCCCAGGCGAGCCACGGCGTCGTGCCCGACGACGCGTCGGACCCCGCGTCCGACCCGGCGCCCTCGACCTACCTCTACGTCTCGGGCGACGTCGGCATCGGGTCCGCGATCGTCGTGGACCGCCGCCTGTTCCACGGGCGTCACGGGTGGACGGGCGAGGTCGGGCACGTCGTCGTAGACCCACGCGGCCCGCGCTGCCGCTGCGGCGCGACCGGCTGCCTCGAGCAGTACGCGGGCAAGGACGCGCTCCTGCGCGGGGCGGGGCTGCCCGTCGACGCCGCCACCGACGCGCTCGTCGCCGCGCTCGACGCCGCGGAGCCCGCCGCGCTCGCCACCGTCGAGCAGGCCGGGACCGCGCTCGGCAGCGCGCTCGCCGACTACGTGAACCTCGTCGACATCGACACCGTCCTCCTCGGCGGCATCTACCCCGCGCTCCTGCCCTACCTGCGCAGCGCGGCCGAGGCCGAGCTGCGCGTCCGCGTCCTCGCCGCTCCGTGGACGGACGTCGTGCTGCTCCCCGCCCCCGTCGGCGACCACGCCGCCCTCACCGGCGGCGCGCGCGAGGTCCTGCGCGGCGTCGTCGAGGACCCGAGCGCCTGGGTCGCCGACGACTAACACCCTCGCCGAGCATGCGGCTGCCGCCCGTCGGCCGCCGGAACCGGGCGACAACCCCATGCTCGGCGTCCGGGAGACGGGCTCACCCCGGGGGCGGGGCGGTGCTCGCGCGCTCGACGAGGCGGGTGGGGACCAGGCGGGTGCCGGCCTCGTGGACGCCCTCGCGGACCTGCCGGAGCACCTGCTCGACGAGCCGGCGCCCCACCTCGGCGAAGTCCTGGTGGACCGTCGTGAGCGGGGGCAGGAACTCGCTCGACTCGGGCAGGTCGTCGAACCCGACGACGCTCACGTCGTCAGGCACGCGCCGGCCCGCGTCGTGGAGCGCGCGCACCAGGCCGAGCGCCATCTGGTCG
>JBQCJQ010000508.1:0-2303 GCA_051952615.1 Humibacter sp. | reverse complement strand
GGTTCAGCCGGATGAAGCCGCCGCCGAGCGAGACGGTGACGTGCTTGAGGCGTGCATCGCGCCCGACCGACGCGAAGTGCGTCGAGACGTGCCGCGAGGCATCCGTCCACTCCTGAACGCTGACGAGCGTGAGCTGGGCGCCCTGCTCGAGCACGATCTCGACGTTCTCGGTCAGGCTGGCGTCGCCAGTGTTGCGCAGGACGACGGTTGCGGTGCTCCCCGCAAGCGCGTGGACGACGGTGTGGGCGGCCCGATCGTTCTCGCCGAGGCCGGAGCGCAGCAGCACGGCCTCCCCCGCGTCGCCGGTCACCGTGACGAGGAGCGCCTCGTCGAACGAGCTCCAGGCGTTCGCGGAAGCCTTCTCCTCCGGGGTGCCCGCCGTGCCGATGAGTGCGTGGTCGCGACCGATCCACTCGGCCGTCACCCCGCCGTCCGTCGTCAGTTCGGTGTCGTAGCGGGAGCCGTCGAGACCGGGCTCGAAGAGCTGTGCGATGCGCGCGACGGGGGTGTACCGCCAGGTCGCCTCACGACCGGTGACCGCGCCGAAGTCTGCGACGTCTGTCGACGCGAAGCGCTCCGAGCGGGTCTGGACCGGGATGAACGTTGGTTCTGTCTCGGTGATGGTCATGCCTAACCGACACTGCCTTCCATGCCCATCTCGATGAGCTTGTTGAGTTCGAGCGCGTATTCCATCGGCAGCTCGCGTGCGATCGGCTCGATGAAGCCGCGCACGATCATGGCCATGGCCTCGTCTTCCGGCATGCCGCGGCTCATCAGGTAGAACAGCTGCTCCTCGCTGACGCGGGAGACGGTCGCCTCGTGGCCGAGCTGCACGTCGTCCACGCGGATGTCGATCGCCGGGTAGGTGTCGCTGCGCGAGATGGTGTCCACCAGCAGCGCATCGCAACGCACCGTGTTCGCCGCGTGGTGGGCATCCTTCTCCACCCGAACCTCGCCGCGGTATCCGGCGCGGCCCCCGCCGCGCGCGATCGACTTTGAGACGATCGAGGACTGCGTGTACGGAGCGAGGTGGATCATCTTCGCGCCGGCGTCCTGGTGCTGACCCGGACCGGCGAAGGCGACGGAGAGCGTCTCGCCCTTCGCGTGCTCCCCCGCGAGGAAGATCGACGGGTACTTCATCGTCACCTTGGAGCCGATGTTGCCGTCGATCCACTCCATGGTCGCGCCCTCGTGAGCGATGGCGCGCTTGGTGACGAGGTTGTAGACGTTGTTCGACCAGTTCTGGATCGTCGTGTAGCGCACGCGGGCGCCCTTCTTCACGATGATCTCGACGACCGCGGAGTGCAGCGAGTCGGACTTGTAGATCGGGGCCGTGCAGCCCTCGATGTAGTGAACGTAGCTGTCTTCGTCGGCGATGATCAGCGTGCGCTCGAACTGGCCCATGTTCTCGGTGTTGATGCGGAAGTAGGCCTGCAGCGGAATCTCGACGTGCACGCCCTTCGGCACGTACACGAACGAGCCGCCGGACCAGACCGCGGTGTTGAGCGCCGCGAACTTGTTGTCACCGGCAGGGATGACCGTGCCGAAGTACTCCTCGAAGTACTCGGGGTGCTCCCGAAGCGCGGTGTCGGTGTCCATGAAGATGACGCCCTGCGCTTCGAGGTCCTCGCGGATCTGGTGGTAGACCACCTCTGACTCGTACTGGGCGGCGACGCCGCCGACGAGACGCTGGCGCTCCGCCTCGGGGATGCCGAGCTTCTCGTACGTGTTCTTGATGTCCTCCGGCAGGTCATCCCAGGTCTGGGCCTGCTTCTCGGTCGAACGCACGAAGTACTTGATGTTGTCGAAGTCGATCTCGGAGAGATCGGCGCCCCAGGTGGGCATGGGCTTGCGCTGGAACATCGACAGCGCCTTGAGACGACGCTGGAGCATCCATTCCGGCTCGTTCTTGAGACCGGAGATGTCGCGCACCACCTCGTCGGATAGTCCGCGCCGGGCGCTGGCCCCCGCTGCGTCTGAATCGGCCCAGCCGAACTCGTACTGGCCGAGGCCGGCGAGTTCTGGACGGTCGATGAGAACGTCTGACATTGTGAACACCTCGTTTTTCTTGCCGCCCGTGACCGGCTTCAGACCGGCTCCGAGCCTCGATTCGTGTCATCGCGGGTCGATGACACCGAGGCCGGATTGTGCGGATGGCTTGCGAGTGCCTTGAGATGCACTCCTGAACCCCCTAATTGTATAGGGCCAGGCCCGACAAAGGTGGATGCCCGCTCAACGATCGCTCAGCGCACCGGCGATTCCGCCGAGGGAGAAATAGCGGTGCAGGAGGCCGAAGAGCAGCA
>JBQCJQ010000507.1:0-7845 GCA_051952615.1 Humibacter sp. | reverse complement strand
CTCGGCATCCGCGCCGAACTTCGACGCGACGACGACATCGGTGGGCAGGATCAGCTCGACGCCGAGTTCCTTCGCCTTCTCGAGGTAGCCACGAACGGTCTCCACCTGGTCCTGCTCGAGCAGGCTGGAGCCGACCTCGAAGCCCTGGGCCTTGAGGAACGTGACCAGCATTCCCCCGCCGATGAGCAGGGTGTTCACACGCGGCAGCAGGTGTCCGATCACGCCCAGCTTGTCCGACACCTTCGACCCGCCGAGCACCACCGTGTACGGCCGCTCCGGGTTGCCGGTGAGGCGGTCGAGCACGTCGAGCTCGGCGACGATCAGCAGACCGGCAGCGCTGGGCAGCGCCTTGGCGAGCTCGTAGACGCTGGCCTGCTTGCGGTGCACGACACCGAAGCCGTCGGAGACGAAGGCGTCGCCGAACGAGGCGAGCTGTGCAGCGAAGGCGGCGCGCTCCTCCTCCGACTTGCTCGTCTCCCCCGGATTGAACCTGAGGTTCTCGAGCACGGCGACACCGCCGTCGGAAAGGGATGCGACGGTATCCTTGGCCGAGTCGCCGACGGTGTCGGTCGCGAAGGCGACCTGTGTGTCGAGCAGCTCGCCGAGCCGCTTGGCGACCGGCGCGAGGCTGTACTTCGGGTCGGGCGTGCCGTCTGGGCGCCCGAGGTGGGAGATCACGACGACGCGTGCTCCCTGCGAGGTCAGCGTGTTGATCGTGGGAACCGAGGCGCGGACGCGCCCGTCATCGGTGATCTCGCCGTCCTTCAGAGGAACGTTGAGATCACACCTGACGATGACGGTGCGTCCGGCGAGCGAGCCCAGTGATTCGAGACTGCGAAGCGTCACTCGAGTGCTCCGTGGCGCTCTAGAGGCGCTCGGCCACGTACTCGGTGAAGTCGACGAGGCGGTTCGAGTAGCCCCACTCGTTGTCGTACCAGCTCGACACCTTGACCAGGTTGCCGCTGACGTTCGTAAGGAGGGAGTCGAAGATCGACGAGTGCGGGTTGCGAACGATGTCGGTGGAGACGATCGGGTCGGAGTTGTACTCGAGGATGCCCTTGAGGCGTCCCTCGGACGCGGCGGCCTTGTACGCGGCGTTGATCTGGTCGACCGTGAGGTTGTCGGTACCGGTGACCAGCGTGAGGTCGACGATCGAGCCGGTGGGAACCGGCACGCGGTAGGAGGAGCCGCTCAGCTTGCCGTTGAGCTCGGGAAGCACGAGGCCGATGGCCTTCGCGGCACCGGTCGAGGCCGGGACGATGTTGATCGCGGCGGCACGTGCGCGGTGCAGGTCGCCGTGCGGGCCATCCTGCAGGTTCTGGTCGGCGGTGTAGGCGTGAGCGGTCATCATGAAGCCGCGCTCGATGCCGAACTCGTCGTTGAACACCTTGGCCAGCGGAGCGAGGCAGTTGGTGGTGCACGACGCGTTGGACAGGATGTGCATGGTCGCCGGGTCGTACTTGTCCTCGTTCACGCCGACGACGAAGGTGCCGTCGTCACCGCTCGCGGGGGCCGAGATGATGACCTTCTTGGCGCCGGCTTCGAGGTGCTTGCGCGCGTCGGGGGCCTTGGTGAAGCGGCCGGTGGACTCGATCACGACGTCGACACCGAGGTCGCCCCATCCGAGGTTCGCGGGGTCGCGCTCCTCGAGGACCTTGATCGGCTTGCCGTCGACGACGATGCTGTCGCCTTCGAGCTCGACGGTCGCGCCGAGGCGGCCGCCAACGGAGTCGTACTTCAACAGGTGCGCGAGAGCCGCGTTGTCCGTGAGGTCGTTCACGGCGACGATCTCGAGGTCGCTGCCCTTGGCAAGCGCTGCGCGGAAGTAGTTGCGACCGATGCGGCCGAACCCGTTGATGCCGATCTTCACAGACACGTGTGAGCTCCTGTTACTGGGCGCCGTTCGGCGCTTGGGGGAAAGGGGACGAACGGACAGCGGTGTCCCGGGCGGTTCCCGTCCGGGACACCCACCCGCTTACGACAGTAGCAGCAGCCCCGCGGTCTTTTCGCGCGCCTTGGTGAAGCGCTCCTGCACGTCACCCCAGTTGGTGATGTTCCAGAACGCCTTGACGTAGTCCGCCTTCACGTTGCGGTAGTCGAGGTAGAAGGCGTGCTCCCACATGTCGAGCAGGAGCAGCGGAACCGTCGCCGCCGCCAGGTTGCCCTGGTGGTCGTACAGCTGCTCGATGATGAGCTTCTGGCCGAGCGAGTCCCATGCGAGGATCGACCAGCCGGAGCCCTGGATGCCGAGGGCCGACGCGGTGAAGTGAGCGCGGAACTTGTCGAACGAGCCGAAGAACTCGTCGATGGCCGCCGCCAGCTCGCCGGTGGGCTTGTCGCCGCCGTCCGGGGACAGGTTGTTCCAGAACACGGTGTGGTTCACGTGGCCGGCGAGGTTGAACGCCAGGTCCTTCTGGAGCTTGTTGACGTAGGTCAGGTCCTCGGCGTCGCGCGCCTCCTGGAGCTTCGCGATGGCGGTGTTCGCCCCGTCGACGTAGGCCTTGTGGTGCTTGTCGTGGTGGAGCTCCATGATCGTCCCGCTGATGCTCGGCTCGAGTGCCGAGTAGTCGTAGGGAAGGTCTGCGAGCGTGTAGTCAGCCATTCACTCTCTCCTCGTGATCGCCGCGACACGACGGCCGCGCCGCGGTCTGAACAACCCTTTCACTCTAGTGAGCGGGTCCCGCACCTGGGGCGGCCTTGACGCCGCGTGACGCCGCTACAGATCTAGCTCAGCGGGCAGGCCGGCCTCGGTGCCGGGGATGCCGAGCTCGACGGCGCGCTTGTCCGCCATGGCGAGAAGCCTGCGGATGCGGCCGGCGACGGCATCCTTCGTCATCGGCGGGTCGGCGTGGTGGCCGAGCTCGTCGAGGCTGGCGTCGCGGTGTGCGAGCCTCAGCTCGCCCGCATAGCGCAGGTGCTCAGGCATGGTCGGTCCGAGGATTTCCATGGCGCGCTCGACCCGTGCGCACGCGGCGACGGCGGCTTGTGCCGAACGGCGCAGGTTGGCGTCGTCGAAGTTCACGAGGCGGTTCGCCGTCGCCCGCACCTCGCGGCGCTGCCTGAGCTCCTCCCAGGTGCGAACGGTCCCGGTGGCGCCCATGCGGGTGAGCATGCCGCTGATCGCTTCGCCGTCGCGGATGACCACCCTGTGCACTCCGCGCACCTCGCGGGCCTTCGCAGGGATGCCCAGTCGCCCGGCGGCGCCGACCAGCGCCATCGCGGACTCGTTGCCAGGGCAGGTGATCTCCAGTGCTGCGGAGCGACCGGGGTCGGTCAGCGACCCGTGTGCGAGGAAGGCGCCGCGCCATACTGCGGCCAGGTCATCCTTCGACCCGGTGGTGAGACGGTTGGGCAGGCCGCGGATGGGCCTGCGGTGCTGGTCGAGAAGCCCGGTCTGCCGTGCGAGGGTCTCTCCCCCGTCGAGCACGCGGACCGTGTAGACCGTGTTCTTGCGGATGCCGCCCGCCGACGTCACCGAGACCTCGCTGCGCACCCCGTAGAGCTCGGCAAGGGCCTTGCGCACGTGCCTGGCGAGCGGCGGCGAGTCGAGCTCGGCCTCGACGGCGATGCGTCCGGAGATGAGGTGCAGTCCGCCCGCGAGGCGGAGGATGGTCGCCAGCTCGGCCGCGCGCACGGTGTTCTTGCCCGCCTCGACGCCGAGGAGTTCTTCTTTGACGTCAGCGGTCAGTGCCAATCGCGTGGATCCGTTCTGTGTCGAGGATGGCTGCCGATAGCGGCGTTGAGGACGCGGTCGACCTCACTCATTCCCTGCCGAGGTCGCGGTGCTTGATCGCGACGGCGACGCCAGGTTCGTCGCGCAGCCTTGCGGCCAGCGCTTCGGCGATGGCCACCGAGCGATGTTTTCCCCCCGTGCAGCCTACCGCGATGGTGGCGTGACGCTTGTTCTCGCGTCGATACCCTTCGAGCACCGGCCGAAGTGCGCGCGAGTAGCCGTCGACGAATTCGGTGGCGCCCGGCTGCGCGAAGACGTAGTCGCGCACTTCGTCGTCCAACCCGGTGAGGGCGCGCAGCTCCGGCTGCCAGAACGGGTTGGGCAGGAAGCGTGCGTCGGCCACCAGGTCGGCGTCGGATGGCAGCCCGTACTTGAAACCGAAGCTCACGACCGTGAACTGGAGGTCCGCCGAGTCCTCTGCCGCGAAGATGTCGTTGATCTCGACGGCCAGCTGGTGGATGTTGAGGTCGGAGGTGTCGATGATGATGTCGGCAGACTCGCGAATCTCCCGCACTCGCTCCCGCTCGGCCATGATGCCGTCGAGGATGGTGCCGGTACCCTGCAGCGGATGCGGACGGCGAACCGACTCGAAGCGGCGCACCAGTGCGGCATCCGTGGCATCGAGGAAGAGCACGCGGACGCTCTCGCCCCCGCGCAGCGTCTGGATCATGTCGCGCAGGTCGGCGAAGAACCCTCTGCCGCGCACATCGACGACCGCCGCGATGCGCGGGAGCGTCGACCCGGCCCTGCCCGCGAGATCGACCAGCGGGCGGAGCATCTGCGGCGGCAGGTTGTCGACGACGTACCAGTCGAGGTCTTCGAGCGCGTTGGCGACGGTCGACCTGCCTGCACCGGACATGCCGGTGACGATGAGCAGCTCCTGATGCTGGCCGCTCGCTTCTTCGGGTCGCTCCTCGGTCATCCCCCACCCCGGTCGAAAGCGCTGACGTTGCCCCAAGCCTATGGGGTGTTCTCCTCCACCGGGGCTGGAGCAGGAGTCTACCCGTCGTGCAGCGCATCGTGCACGGCCGCGGCGAGCGTCGGCCCGATGCCGCGCACCTCGGAGATCGACTCGACGGTGCCCTGGCGCAGGCGCGCAACCGAGCCGAAGTGCTTCAGAAGCTCGCGCACACGCGCCGGTCCCAGACCCGGAATCTCGGCGAGCTGCGACGAGATGTCGTGCTTGCGACGTGCGCGCTGATACGTGATCGCGAAGCGGTGCGCCTCGTCGCGGATGCGCTGCACCAGGAACAGGGCGTCGCTGTTGCGGGGCAGGATGACCGGAAAGTCGGAATCCGGAAGCCAGAGCTCTTCCAGCCTCTTCGCAATGCCCGCGAGCTGGATGCCGCTCACACCGGACTCCTCGAGGGCCTTCCGTGCGGCCGCGACCTGCGGCTGGCCGCCGTCGACGAGGAGCAGCTGCGGCGGGTAGGAGAACTTGCGTGGCGTGGTGGGCGCATCCTCGCCGTCTGCCGTGCCGTCATCGTCGCCCGCCGCGAGGTAGGCGAGCCTGCGGGTGAGCACCTGGTAGATCGACTCGGTGTCGTCGGTCGACGCCGGGATGCTGAACCTGCGGTACTGGTCTTTGCGCGGAATGCCGTCCTCGAAGACGACCATCGACGCGACGATGTTCGTTCCCGAGAGGTGCGAGACGTCGTAGCACTCCATGCGCAGCGGTGCCTCGCTCATGCCGAGGGCGTCGCGGATGTCTTCCAGCGCCTGGGACCGTGCGACGAAGTCCGCGCTGCGTCGCGTCTTGTAGAGCATGAGCGCGTTCTTGGCGTTGGTCTCCGCCGTCTGGGCGAGGGCGGCCTTCTCACCGCGCTGAGCGACGTGCAGACGCACCTTCGTCGGGGTGGCACCACGGGTGCGCGCCGATTCGGCGGCCTCGGTGCGGCGGGCGCCCAGCCACTGCTCGAGCTCGGCGGTGTCATCCGGCAGAACGGGGACCAGGATCTCGCGCGGCGGGGCGAACTCGCCGTCGTACGCGTTCTCGAGGACCGTCTCGATGAGCTCGGCGACCTCGACGTCGAGCTCCTTGTCGACCACCCAGCTGCGCGTTCCGCGGATGCGGCCGCCGCGAACGATGAACTGGTGAACAGCGGCCGCGAGCTCGTCGTCGGCGATGCCGAAGACATCCACGTCGACGTCCTCGGAGAACACGACCGCGGTCTTCTCCATCACCGCGCGCATGGCCTGGATGCTGTCGCGGTAGCGGGCGGCAGCCTCGTACTCCTGCGTCTCGGCCGCGTCGCGCATGCGCTGCTCGAGCGCTCTGACGTACCTGGTGTCGTTGCCGGCCATGAACGAGACGAAGTCGTCGGCGACCTCGCGGTGCTCCTCCAGTGTGACGCGGCCGACGCACGGGGCGACGCACTTGCCGATGTCGCCGAGCAGGCAGGGCCGGCCGGTGAGCTGCGCCCGCCGGTAGACGCCGTCCGAGCAGCTGCGCATCGGGAAGGCCTTCAACATGAGGTCGAGGGTCTCCCTGATCGCCCACACCTTGGTGTACGGCCCGAAGTAGCGCGCGCCCTTGATGCCGCGGTTGCGTGTGACCATGGCCCTCGGAACCTCGTCGGCAAGGGTCACCGCGAGGTAGGGATAGGTCTTGTCGTCGCGGAACTGCACGTTGAACGGGGGGTTGAACTCCTTGATCCACGTGTACTCGAGCTGAAGTGCCTCGAACTCGTTGGCGACGACGGTCCACTCCACCGACGCGGCGGTCGTGACCATGCGCCTGGTGCGCTCGTGCAGGCTGCGCAGAGGCTGGAAGTAGTTGGTCAGCCGTGCACGGAGGTTCTTCGCCTTGCCCACGTAGAGCACGCGCTTCTTGGAGTCTCTGAAGCGATACACGCCAGGCTGCGTGGGGATCTCACTCGACTTGGGGCGGTAGGGAACGGTGTCTGCCATCGCGGCTCAGGCGGTCTTCTGCTCGTCGCGGCGCTCGGCCTCAAGGATCTCCCTCAGGAAGACACCGGTGTGGCTGCCCTTCACGGTCGCCACGTGCTCGGGTGTGCCCGTCGCGACGACCTTGCCGCCGCCCGAGCCGCCCTCCGGGCCGAGGTCGATGATCCAGTCCGCCGACTTGATGACGTCGAGGTTGTGCTCGATGACGATGACCGTGTTGCCCTTGTCGAGCAGGCTGTTGAGCACGTCGAGCAGCTTGCGCACGTCTTCGAAGTGCAGACCCGTCGTCGGCTCGTCGAGCACGTAGACGCTGCGCCCGTTGCTTCGGCGCTGCAGCTCTGTGGCGAGCTTCACGCGCTGCGCCTCACCGCCGGAGAGCGTCGTCGCGCTCTGCCCGAGCCGAACGTAACCGAGTCCGACATCCACGAGGGTCTGCAGGTAGCGGTGGATCGCCGAGATGGGCCGGAAGAAGTCGGCCGCCTCGGAGATCGGCATGTCGAGCACCTCGGCGATGTTCTTGCCCTTGTAGTGCACCTGCAGGGTGTCGCGGTTGTACCGTGCTCCCCCGCACACCTCGCACGCGACGTAGACGTCGGGCAGGAAGTTCATCTCGATCTTGATCGTTCCGTCGCCGGAGCACGCCTCGCAGCGACCGCCCTTGACGTTGAAGCTGAACCGTCCGGGGAGGTATCCCCTGGCCTTCGCCTCCGCCGTCTCGGCGAACAGCGTGCGGATGCGGTCGAACACGCCCGTGTACGTCGCGGGGTTCGACCGCGGGGTGCGTCCGATCGGTGCCTGGTCGACGTGCACGACCTTGTCGAGCTGCTCGGTTCCGGTGACGCGGGTGTGCTTTCCCGCGACCTTGCGAGCGCCGTTCAGACGGTTCGCCAGCACCCGGTACAGGATGTCGTTCACTAACGACGACTTGCCCGACCCGCTCACGCCGGTGACCGCGACGAACGCGCCGAGCGGGAAGTCGACCGTCACGTCGCGCAGATTGTTCGCCTTCGCTCCGACGACACGGATGACTCGCGTCGGGTCGATCGGACGCCGGGTCGCCGGCGTCTCGATGGCACGACGACCGGAGAGGTAGTCGCCGGTCAGCGACGCCGTGTTCTCGACCAGCTCCTCGTAGGTTCCGGAGTGCACCACGCGGCCGCCGTTCTCGCCGGCGCCGGGGCCGATGTCGACGATCCAGTCGGCCG
>JBQCJQ010000506.1:0-3504 GCA_051952615.1 Humibacter sp. | reverse complement strand
CGATCAGCATCACCGAGATCAAGGGGCTGGAGGCGGAGACCTCCGCACCACGCGGCGGGTCCGAACGGTGATTCAATTCCTCACTCATGTCTCGAGCATCCCACGCGCGAGCGACGCGAAAAGGGGTCCATGTTGTGGCTCGACGACGACCTTCGCGGTAGATGGTGACGCAGGAGACGCTGAACAGTTCAGCGAGTTCAGCCTGGACGTACTGGCATCCGTCCATCAGCTCGTACAGATGAGCGCGCTGCGTCCGAGTTCGACGTTGCTCCACCTGCTGCGCGCTCGACGAGTCCGCGGGCATCGTGGTGCCGGCCGCGGACCATGGATACCCGTAAGATGGCTGTGGCTCCTGTAACAGGGACGCCACAGATATGTGAATACGGATGTGTATACATCGCCTTGGGTTGGGGCTCGATCCCAGTGTTTTCAAGGCTTCGCCGATGTAGTTCAATGGCAGAACTTCTGCTTCCCAAGCAGACAGCGCGGGTTCGATTCCCGTCATCGGCTCTCATCAGGACTTTTCACCCGTCGCCGAAACCGGCGTCAGGCCGGGGGCCAGCTGCGCAATGCGGCGTCCGCGACGCGTTGCAGGTCTTCGCGAGCGGCCCCGCCTGCGGCCTGCACGGCCATGCCGTTGGCGATTGTCATGACGTAACGCGCAATCAGCTCGGCATCGGCGCTCTCGGGCAGATCACCGTCCTCGATTGCCCGCTGGAAACGCACGCGCAGTTGCTCTTGGCCGCCGGCGCGCCACTCGGCCAGGATGTCTCGTGCGACGATCCCGCTCTCGCCGGTGGTGAGGGCGCCTTGTACGCCCAAGCACCCCGTGGGAAGTCCCGGGGTCGTGTTGGCTTGAAGGGACCCGGTGAGGAACAGCCGGGCGACTTCACGCGAGGTCGGAGCCTTCATCGCCTCCGTCACATAGGAGCCAGGGCCCGCGGAGTACCGGTCCAGCGCAACCCGGAACAGCTGTTCTTTATTGCCGAACGCCGCGTACATGCTCTTGCGGGAGATTCCCATGGCGCCGGTGAGGTCCGCGAGGCTGGCGCCTTCATACCCCTTCGCCCAGAAGGTCGTCATGGCTTTATCCAGGGCGGCGTCGGTGTCGAACTCGCGGGGCCGACCTCTGTGCACCTCTTCCATACGACAACACTACCTCGATTGTGCACCGATCGGTGCAGAAATCGTGTAGCGTCGACTTCTGCACCGATCGGTGCATAAGTGAGGCTCCGGCAGCTCCCTGCCCGGGGCTGCAAGACCGAGGGAGAAACATGGCCGAGAATGAACTGCGCGAGTGGTACATGCGGTACGCCGACGCGCTCAACGCGCACGAGTTCGATCGGATGGATGAGTTCATCGCCGACGAGGTGCTGGCCGGCGGAGCGCCAGCTAGGCGAGACGATGTCGTGGGGGTCCTCAGGGGAATCGCGGACGCCGTTCCGGACATCCACTGGGATGTGCAGGAGCTGCTGTTCGATCGCGACGGGATCGCCGTTCGTGCAACGAATACCGGAACTCCGACGAAGGAATGGCTCGGAGTTGCCCCCACGGGCGCGTCGTTCGAGATCGTCGAGTATGCGATTTACAAGGTTGCGGATGGCAAGTTCGTTCAGATGACGAACCTTCACGACTCGGCAGAGCTGGTCCGGCAGCTGACAGCCTGACGACGGGGCGCGAGTGGGGAGCGGTGATCGCGGCGGGTCGCCTCCCCACTCGCCGAAGAACGGCACCGAACCCACCGCTTCGGCACCGGCGTCCAGTAGGCTCCAAATCGCGGTCGACGCGCGCGACGGCATCCATTCTCTGCCGCGGTGTCGGCGCGAAACGGGGGACGCGATCGAGGATGACGGACACGCATGACGTGCTCCACGGCCTCACCGAAGCCGAGGTCGCCGAGCGCGTCGCCGCCGGCAAGACCAACGCGTACACCGACCCGACGAGCCGTTCGGCGTGGAGCATCATCCGCGCCAACGTCTTCACGCTGTTCAACGGCATCATCGTCGCGTGCTTCACGGTGCTGCTCGTGCTCGGCAGGTGGCAGGATGCCCTCTTCGGCCTGAGCGCCATCGCCAACACGATCATCGGGTCGGTGCAAGAGTTCCGCGCCAAGGCGGCTCTCGACAAGCTGGCCCTGCTGCACGCACCGAACGCGCGCGTTCTGCGCGACGGGACGATGCACGAAGTGCCGGTCTCCGAGGTCGTGCTCGACGACATCCTGATTCTGCGCGCCGGCGACCAGGTGGCGGCGGACGGCATCGTGCTCTCGTCGTCCAGGCTGCAGGTGGACGAGTCGATGCTCACGGGCGAATCGGATGCCGTCGACAAGCAGCCTCTCGATGAGACTCTCAGCGGGTCGATCGTCGTCGGCGGCGAGGGCGCTGCGCGGGTCATCCGGGTCGGCGCCGACTCGTTCGCCAACAAACTGGCCAGCGAGGCGAAGCGCTTCTCGCTGGTCTCGAGCGAGCTGCGCCGCTCGGTGAACCAGGTGCTGAAGTTCCAGGCCTACATCATCGGTCCGGTCGCGCTTCTCGTGCTCAACGCCCAGATGTTCGTCTTCGGCGGCTGGCCGGAGGCCATCGAGAGCGGCCAGTGGCGGCAGGCCGCCGTCAACGCCATCGCCGCCGTCATCGCGATGATCCCGCTCGGGCTCGTGCTGATGACGAGCATCGCGTTCGCCGTCGGCGCCGTGAAGCTCGCCGCCCGCCAGGTGCTGGTGCAGGAGCTGCCGGCGGTCGAGGGCCTGGCTCGGGTCGACGTGATCTGCCTCGACAAGACGGGCACCCTCACCGAGGGCGAGATCGTGTTCGACGCGGCGCATCCTGTCGTGGATGACGCCCCTTCCGGCTGGCGCGACGCCCTCGCCTGGTATGGCGCCGAACCCGACGCGAACGCCACAGCGCGGTGCCTCGCCGCCGCGTACGAGACCGGAGGTGGCCTCGAGCCCGTCGCACGCATCCCGTTCTCCTCCGCCCGCAAGTGGAGCGCCGTCTCGTTCGACGACGATGCACGCGGCACCTGGGTGCTGGGCGGCCCCGAGATGGTGTTCCCGGGCACGGAGCACGAAGGGCTGCACACGCGGTCGGCGGAGCTGGCGGCATCCGGCCGCCGCACCCTCGTGCTCGGGCACTCGCGGCACACCCTCGGCCACGACGAACTCGAGGCGGAGTCGCTGCCCGACGAGCTGCACGCCGTCACCCTGCTCACCTTCCGCGAGCAGGTGCGCTCCGATGCCGGCGAGGCCCTCGGCTACTTCGCGTCGCAGGGCGTCGACGTCAAGGTCATCTCAGGCGACAACCCGCAGACCGTCGCCGCGATCGCCCGCGAGGTGGGGCTGGATGTCGAGAGCGGGTTCGACGCACGCGAGCTGCCCGACGATCCCGACGCCCTCGCCGAGCTCCTCGAGCAGCACACGGTCTTCGGACGCGTCACTCCAGATCAGAAGAAGGGGATCGTGCAGGCGCTCACGTCGCGCGGGCACACCGTTGCGATGACCGGCGACGG
>JBQCJQ010000505.1:0-2361 GCA_051952615.1 Humibacter sp. | reverse complement strand
GTGCGTCTCACGCTCAAG
Source organism: Humibacter sp. (assembly GCA_051952615.1). Lineage (GTDB taxonomy): Bacteria > Actinomycetota > Actinomycetes > Actinomycetales > Microbacteriaceae > Humibacter. Next base: position 2,343 of record JBQCJQ010000505.1, on the reverse strand, counting down.
CGGCGTGACGAGCTCGGCAGGCCGTCGGCCAACGCCTGCGAGCCCGACCCACTGGCAGGTTTCACCGGCTGATCACCAGCCGCACCGACGAACAACGCCGCGGAGCGGCGACCACACGAACACATCGCGACCCGGGCATCGACCCCGGGACGGTTCACCGCGCCCTCGAGGCGCGGAGCACTTCGCTGCCGCATGCCGTCCGGCATCCAACGGGAGCGGATAAGAGAAGAGGAAGAGAAATGGGAGTTCTCGAAGGCAAAGTCGCCTTCATCACCGGTGCGGCCCGCGGGCAGGGCCGGAGTCACGCCGTGCGTCTCGCCGAAGAGGGCGCCGACATCATCGCGGTCGATATCGCAGCCCAGATCGACACCGTTCCCTACCCGATGTCGACCCCGGACGACCTCGCGGAGACCGTGCGTCTCGTCGAAGCGCTCGACCGCCGCATCTACTCGCAGATCGCCGATGTTCGCGACAAGGCCGCGCTGCAGAGCGCATTCGACGCCGGCACGGCGGAACTCGGCTCCGTCGACATCGTGCTCGCGAACGCCGGCATCGCGCCGATGTCGATGCATCCGGTGCAGCAGGAGTGGGACGACGTCATCGCCACGAACCTCACCGGCGTCTACAACACGGTGGAGGTCGCCAAGCAGTCGCTGATCGACGGCGGCAAAGGTGGTGCGATCGTGCTCACCAGCTCGACCGCCGGGCTCACCGGGATCGGCGGCGACACCCCTGGCGGACTCGGCTACACGGCGGCCAAGCACGGCGTCGTCGGGCTGATGCGCTCCTACGCCAACTACCTCGCGCAGTACTCGATCCGGGTGAACACGGTGCACCCCACGGGCGTCAACACGCCCATGGTGGTCAACGACGTCATGCAGGAGTTCCTGCAGAACGACCCGGCGATGGGCCAGGCGATGGCCAACGCGCTGCCCGTCGACATGGTCGAGCCGGTCGACATCTCGAACGCGATCGTCTGGCTCGTGTCGGATGCCGCGCGATACGTCACGGGCGTGACGCTCCCGGTCGACGCCGGATTCGTCAACAAGCGATAGCAGGAACGAGCCGCTGCCGGCATCCGTTCCGGCAGGGCTGGAAGGAAGGCACGACATGGGAATGCTGGACGGCAAGGTCGCCCTGGTGACGGGCGGCTCGCGGGGACAGGGACGAGCGCACGCCGTGACCTGTGCGCGTGAGGGCGCCGACGTGATCATCGTCGACACCCTCAGCCAGATCGGAAGCGTCGTCTACCCGATGGCGCAGCAGGCCGACTTCGACGAGACGGTCAAGCAGGTCGAGGCTCTCGATCGCCGCATCATCGCGATGGAGGGTGATGTTCGCAAGCAGGCCGACCTCGACCGCGCTGTGGAGCGCGGGGTCGCGGAGTTCGGACGCATCGACATCCTGATCGCGAATGCCGGCATCTTCTCGCTCGCACCGGCGCACGAACTGACGGACGAGATGTGGGACGACATGATCGGCGTCAACCTCACAGGAGTGTGGAAGTCGGCCAAGGCCGTGCTGCCCCAGATGATGGCGCAGGGCGGCGGCTCGATCGTCATGACCTCGTCGATCAACGGGCTGGAGCCCGGCGAGAACTACGTGCACTACTGCGCCGCGAAGTTCGGCGTCGTCGGCGTGATGAAGACGCTCGCCCTGGAGTACGCGAAGTACGGCATCCGGGTCAATGCGGTGCATCCGGGGGCCATCCTCACGCCCATGACGAGCTGGCAGGGCGCGTGGGACATGATGTCGGGCAAGCCGGCCGGCGAAGGAACGGAGGCCGACATGCTGGAGGCCGGGTACTCCTTCCACGCACTCAAGGGGAACGGGTTCCTCTCGCCGCAGCGCATCGCGGATGCCGCACTGTGGCTCAACTCCGACCTGGCGTCATCGGTCACCGGCATCTCGGTGCCCGTCGACGCCGGTCACCTTCTCATGCCGGGCTACAACAGCGCACCGGTCAAGAACTGACAGCGCCGCCCGACCGGCGACGCGACAGAGAAGCGACAGAAAGAGAGCAAGCATCATGGCAGGACGCGTAGAGGGCAAGGTCGCCTTCATCACGGGGGCAGCGCGCGGGCAGGGACGCAGCCACGCGGTGAGACTCGCACAGGAGGGCGCGGACATCATCGCCGTCGACCTCCTCGAGGAGATCCCGGGAGCGCCGTACAAGGGCGCAACCGAGGCCGACCTCGCGGAGACGGTCCGACAGGTGGAGGCGCTCGACCGCAGGATCGTGGCGAGCAAGGCGGACGTGCGCGACTTCGACGGCCTGAAGGCCGCGGTCGACGAGGGCGTCGCGCAGCTCGGCCGGCTCGACATCGTCTCGGCCAACGCGGG
>JBQCJQ010000504.1:0-5689 GCA_051952615.1 Humibacter sp. | reverse complement strand
ACCCCGTCTTATTTTGGGGGGGTCTTGGGGGGTATGGTGTTGCCTAGTGGGTATTTGTTGGCTCGGCGGGGAGGTGTTGGCTCGGCGGCGGCGGGGGGCCGGGGCGCGGCCGCGGGGCTACACCAGGAGCTGGTGCTTCGCCAGGTCGCGGTAGAGCGGCGTCGTCACCACGAGTTCGGAGTGGGTGCCCGTTCCGATCACGCGGCCCTTCTCGATCACCACGATCTGGTCGGAGTCGACCACGGTCGAGAGCCGGTGCGCGATCACGATCAGCGTGCGGTTCTCGGCGACTGCGTCGATCGCCTCGCGCATGAGCTGCTCGTTGCGTCCGTCGAGGCTCGACGTCGACTCGTCGAGCAGCAGGATCGGGGGAGCGGCGAGCAGTGCGCGACCGATCGCGAGTCGCTGGCGCTCGCCGCCGGAGAGCATCACGCCATCCTCGCCGACCGGCGCGTTCAGCCCGAGCGGACTGCGTTCGAGCACGTCGGTGAGGTTGACCGCGTGCAGCACCTCGACGCACTGCTCGTCCGTTGCGTAGGGGGCCGCGAGGGTGAGGTTGTCGCGGATCGAGCCGGCGAGCACCGGGGCATCCTGCTCCACGTAGCCGATCTGGGCGCGGAGCTTCTCGCGGTCGACGGAGCGGATGTCCAACCCACCCATCGAGATCGTGCCCGAGGTGGGGTCGTAGAACCGCTCGATCAGCGCGAGGATCGTGCTCTTTCCCGCTCCGGACGGACCGACCAGGGCCGTGCGCTTGCCGCGGTGGGCAGCGAAGCTCACGCCGTGCAGCACGCCCTCCTCAGGCGCCGCATCGGATGCCGTCAGTCCGGTCACCGAGACCTCTCGCGGCAAACCGGCCGCTGCTTCGGCCTCGGCGACGACGTCGTGGCCCTCGAACGCCTCGAGCGCCTCGGCTGCTGCGGACGCAGGAATCGCCGCGTGCGCGCCCGTTCGGGCCGAAACCTCGGCGGGTTGACCCGCGTCCTCGGACCCGGATCGCTCGGACCCCGATCGGTCGGTCCCTGCCGGCTCGGACGCAGCGGGCTCGGACTCGACGTCGAGCGCCGCACGTGCCGCGACTACGGAGTCGGGATAGGAGAACCGAACGTCGGCGAAGGCGATGGCCGGGGCATCCGGGTTGACTGCCGCGTTCGCGGGCCCGACGATCACCGCGCGCTGCTCGGCGGGCGGGTCGATCGCGTCCTCGCTGGGCAGCTCGATGATCTCTTGAATGCGGCCGAGCGCGCCGAGCGCCGAGTTGACCGACGTGAAGGCGCCGAACGCCTGCCCGAGCGGCAGGATCATCATGAACAGGAACAGGATGAACGTGACGAGGTTCGCCACCGTGATGGCACCGCTGGCGACGCGGAAACCGCCGACGCCGAGCACCACGAGGAACGAGACCTGCATCGCGATGCCGGCCACCGGGACGACGAGCGCCGAGATCTTCGCGACCTTCACGCCCATCTGGTAGGCGCCCGTGGCATCCTTCTCGACGTTCTCGATCTCGCGCGACGTGGCGCCTGCCGCCCGGATGGTGCGCACGGAGCTGATCGCGCGTTCGACGGCCGCCGCGAGGTCGCCGACCTTCTGCTGCGCCTTGAGGCTGGCGACCCTGATGCGCCCGGAGAGCAGCACGACCGTCACAATCGACACGGCGATGACGAGCACGGTCAGGCCGAGCAGCACGGGGTCGATGATGAGCATGGCGATGAGCGCGCCGATGAAGGTGAGCGAGCCGCCGATCGCCTCGACGAGGCCCTGCGTGAGCACGGCGCGGAGCAGGGTGGTGTCGCTGCCGACGCGGGAGACCAGGTCGCCGGTGCGGCGGGCGTCGAACTCGCTGATCGGCAGGTTGAGCATGCGTGCGACGAGTCGCTTGCGAGAGGAGAGCACGACGCTCTCGCCGGTGCGTTGCAGCAGGTAGTGCTGGTAGCCGGAGATGAGGCCCGACACGACGACGAGCGCGACGAGAGCCCAGACCAGTCCGTTGAGGGCCTGCCCGTTCTGCACCAGGTTGATCACCTGGCCGACCAGGAGGGGCTGGGCGAGGCTCGCGGCGGCACCGAGCACGCTGAGCACGACGACCAGCGTCATGGCTCCCTTGTGCTCGAGGATGTACGGCAGCAATTGGCGGAAGGTGGCGCGGGGGTCGTCATCCTTCCGCGGCCTGAAAGAACGGCGCGTGGATGTCGCGGAACTCGATGTCGCGGAACTCATGGGAACTCCAGTCGGGGGTGGCCACGGAAGGCTATCAACGTCCCCTGGAAGGGGCTCGGGCGCGCGTTTGCCTGGACCATGCCGCCAACAAGAAGGGCATCTGGTCCGTCGGTACGCGACACGCTCCGCGAGGCGGCGGCGGGTACGGCGCCGGACGCAACCATGCGCCTAGCCAACCGCGGCGCGCCCGGCGGGGACGGCGCGCAAGAGAACACTGTCGCCCGTGTGGGTTACGTTGGGCAACGTGTCTTCCCCGGTGATCGTGGCAACCGACCTCGTCAAGAAGTACGGCGACGTGACGGCAGTCGGCGGTATCTCGTTCGAGGTCGCCCCCGGCGAGTCGTTCGGGTTGCTCGGGCCGAATGGTGCGGGCAAGTCGACGACGATGCGGATGGTCGGCGCGGTGTCGACCCGCACGAGCGGGTCCCTCGAGATCCTGGGGCTCGACCCGGAGCGGTACGGTCCGGAGATCCGTTCGCAGCTCGGTGTCGTTCCGCAGGCCGACAACCTCGACGAGGAGCTGCGCGTTCGGGAGAACCTGATCGTCTACGGCAGGTATTTCGGGCTCCCGGCCAGTCACGTCCGAAGCAAGGCGGATGACCTGCTGGCCTTCGCGCAACTGGAGGACAAGGCCAAGGCGAAGGTCACCGACCTCTCCGGTGGTATGAAACGCAGGCTGACGATCGCACGCGGGTTGATGAACGACCCGCGCATCCTGCTGCTCGACGAGCCGACGACGGGGCTCGATCCGCAGGCGAGGCACATTCTGTGGGACAGGTTGTTCCGGCTCAAGGAGCAGGGCACGACGCTCGTGCTGACCACTCACTACATGGACGAGGCGGAGCAGCTCTGCGATCGGCTGATCGTCGTCGACAAGGGCACGATCATGGCCGAGGGCACGCCGGCGTCGCTGATCAGGGAGTACTCGACGCGGGAGGTGTTGGAGCTGCGCTTCGGCGCGGACAACAACGCCGCGATGGCGGAGCGGCTCAGCCACGTCGGCGATCGCGTGGAGGCGCTTCCCGACCGGGTGCTCATCTACACGGCCGACGGCGAGGCGGAGCTCGCCGCGCTCACAGACAACGGCATCCGGCCGCTCACCTCGCTGGTGCGACGTTCGAGCCTCGAGGATGTCTTCCTGCGGCTCACCGGAAGGTCGCTGATCGAATGACCGCGATCGAGATCCCAGAGACCGAGTCGCTGAAGCGTGTAGCGCTGAAGCCGCGGCGTCTCGGCGCGTGGTACGTGGCCGAGCACCGGCTACGGGTGATGCGCTCCTACGTCTCCACCGTGATCGTGGGGGCGGTCGGCACACCGCTGCTCTACCTCTACGCCATGGGAGTCGGGCTGGGTGCGCTGGTCAGCGCGAACCTCGGTCCGCAGGCCGTCGACGGGGTGAGCTACCTGCAGTTCGTCGCTCCGGCGCTTCTCTGCTCGTCGGCCGTCACGGTGGCATCGGAGGAGTTCACCTATCCGATCATGCTCGGGTTCAAGTGGAACCCGACCTTCGTCGGCATCAGCTCGTCGCCGATCTCACCCGGCCAGATCATCGACGGCGTCGTGGTGTCGGTGATCATCCGGCTCATGGCGACGAGCCTTCTCTACTGGGTGTTCATGCTGTTGTTCGGCGCCTCGCCCGCCGGAACGGCAGTACTCTCCGTGCTCATCGCCACCCTCGTCGGCCTGGCGTTCGGCACCCCCGTGATGGCCTACGTCGCCACCCTGCAGCGTGACACCGGGCAGATCGCGATGCTCATGCGCTTCGTGCTGCTGCCGCTCACGCTGTTCTCCGGCACCTTCTTCCCGCTGTCGGCGATGCCCGTCTACCTGCAGTGGATCGGCTGGCTCTCGCCCATCTGGCACGGCACCCAGCTCGCGCGCACCGTCTCGTACGGCGCGGTCGAGCCCGTCTGGCTCATCGTCGTTCACGTCGTCTACCTGGTCGCCCTGACCGTCGTCGGATGGGTGCTGGCACGGCGCACCGCGCGGAAGAGGCTGGCGACATGACCGGGGTCGGGCTCGAGACCGAGGTGCGGACATCCACCCGGCGCCGACCGCTGGGGTGGCTCTACGCGGGCAACGCGCGGTCGGTGATGTACCGCGGATGGCTCGCCACCAAGTCGACCAACTGGCTCGTTGTCGTCTCCGGTGTGTTCGAGCCGATCTTCTACCTGCTCTCGCTCGGCGTCGGTCTCGGCTCGTTCGTCGGGACCGTGACGGCCGGTAACGGCGAGCAGATCTCGTATGCGGCCTTCATCGCGCCGGCGCTGCTGGCAACCGCGGCAATGAACGGTGCGATCTACGACTCCACCTGGAACGTGTTCTTCAAGCTGCGGTTCAACCGGCTCTACGAAGGGATGCTCGCCACCTCGCTCGGAACCCTCGACATCGCCATCGGCGAGATCTCGCTGGCACTCCTGCGTGGAGCGGCGTACGCGGTCGCGTTCCTGATCGTCATGCAGGTGATCGGGCTGAACCTGTCATGGTGGGCGCTGCTCGCACTGCCCGCCGTGCTGCTCGTCGCCTTCGCGTTCGCAAGCTTCGGCATGGGGATCACCAGCTACATGAAGTCGTTCCAGCAGATGGACATCATCAACTTCGTCATGCTGCCGATGTTCCTGCTGTCGGCGACGTTCTATCCGCTGTCCGTGTATCCGCCGGGCATCCAAGTGGTGATCCAGGCGCTGCCGCTGTGGCAGAGCGTCGAACTGGTGCGCTCCCTCACGACCGGAGCGGTGAGCCTCGGCATCCTCTGGCACGTGCTGTACCTCGCCGTGATGGCGATGCTCGGCGTCATCCTGACCACCCGCCGCCTCCGGGCCCTGTTCTTGCACTGAGCCTTTTTGTGCGCCGGTCCCCGCCCGGCGCACCGCTGGTGGCTGACTGCATGGTTGCGTCCGGCGGCGTACACGCCGCCGCCTCGTGGAGCGTGTTGCGTCGTGCAGATCGACGGTTGCGCATCAGGTTGCGGTTGTGCGGTTCACACACCTTCTCCGCGGGTGGCGATTCACATGTGCCGCCCCTCGGGTGGCGATTCCGCCCCGCGGGTGCGCATAACTCCTGCAGTTTGGATAGCGGCCGGGCGAACGGCCGCGTGATTCCGCGAGGTCCGCCGCCCTTGTCGGACAGATTGCAGGAGTTATGCGCGCCACCGCGGCCGTCGAGGCAAGGCGGCCCCGCCTGCCGCCCCCTTTTCGGGTGCCCTAGGCTGGCTGTATGAACGCTGGGCAAGTGATCTTCGACATCCTGCACGTCGTGGCGGCCGTCTTCATCGTCGGGCCGATGGCCATCCTTCCGATGACGGCGATGCGCGCCATCCGGTCGGGCGCGACCGGCCAGGTACGCACCCTCGCGACGTCGACGAACATCTTCAGCCTGCTGTCGCTGCTCGTGGTCGTCCTCGGATTCGGCGCGATGGGATTCGCCGACCCGAAGTACCACATCACGATCGCGTCGACCTGGATCTGGC
>JBQCJQ010000503.1:0-3650 GCA_051952615.1 Humibacter sp. | reverse complement strand
CTCGTCGGCGGAGTAGACGAAGCCTCCGCCGCGCGGGCGCACGAGCACGTGGACGAAGTCGTCACGGCCGGCTTCGCGCGCGACCTGCACGGCGCGCTCGACCACCCCGGGCGACGGTGTCAGTCCGCCGACGCCCAGCGCGGAGCACAACTCGACGCGGTCGGCGCCCACGGCGAGGGCGATGAGCACAACCCCGACATCCTGAAACACGATATCGACGGCGGGCGAACGGGTCATAGACGTTCCTCCGTGACGCTGCCCTTGCCGATGGTTGAGGAGCACCGCACAGCGGCGCGTCTCGAAACCCGCCCAACGGCAGTCACCGAATGTGTGGTTTCGAGACGCGCCTCACGGCGTGCTCCGGGGCCGACGAGAGGGTCTAGCGGGCGACCTCGCCGTCGACGTAGTCGTCGTCGTTCGAGGCGTTCCACGCGAAGAGCTTGCGCAGCTCGCGACCGGTGGACTCGATCTGGTGCTCCTCGCCCTTCTTGCGCTCTGCAAGGAACTCTGGGGCGCCGGCGTCCTGGTCGGCGATGAAGCGCTCGGCGAAGGCGCCGGAGCGGATGTCGTCGAGAACGCCCTGCATCGCGTCCTTCACGTGCTGGTCCACGACGCGCGGGCCCGAGACGTAGTCGCCGTACTCGGCGGTGTCCGACACGCTCCAGCGCATCTTGGAGATACCGCCCTCCCAGATCAGGTCGACGATCAGCTTCATCTCGTGAAGCACCTCGAAGTAGGCGATCTCGGGCTGGTAGCCCGCCTTCGTCAGGGTCTCGAAGCCGGCCTGGATGAGGTGGGTGACACCACCGCAGAGCACGGCCTGCTCACCGAACAGGTCGGTCTCGGTCTCCTCGGTGAAGGTGGTCTTGATGCCGGCTGCACGCAGACCGCCGATGCCCTTGGCGTAGCTGAGCGCGAGGGCCCATGCGCCGCCGGTTGCGTCGTTCTCGACCGCGACGATCACGGGAACGCCACGGCCCGCAACATACTCGCGGCGCACGGTGTGACCGGGGCCCTTGGGGGCGACCATGATCACGTCGACGCTGTCGGGCGCGGTGATATAGCCGAAGCGGATGTTGAAGCCGTGTCCGAAGACGAGCGCCTTGCCGTCGCTGATGTTCGGGGCGATGTCGTTGGCGTAGAGGTGACGCTGCACCTGGTCGGGGGCGAGGATGACGATGACGTCTGCCCACGAGGTTCCCTCGGCGGGGGTGACGACCTGGAAGCCGGCCTCCTGAGCGCGCTGGGTGGACTTCGAGCCCTCCTGCAGACCGATGCGCACCTCGACGCCCGAGTCGCGCAGGTTCTGTGCGTGCGCGTGGCCCTGCGAGCCGTAGCCGACGACGAGCACCTTCTTGCCCTGGATGATCGTCAGGTCGGCGTCGTTGTCATAATATATCTCAGCCATGGGGTGTTGTCTCTCCTTGTTGTTCTTGCGTGGAAAAGCTTTTCGTCAATTCTTGAAGACGCGCTCGGTGATGGACTTCGAGCCCCGACCGATCGCGAGCAGACCGGACTGCGCCATCTCCTTGATGCCGTAGGGCTCGAGCACGCGCAGAAGCGCCTCGGTCTTGCCCGTGTCGCCGGTGACCTCGATCACGAGCGCGTCGGGTGAGACATCCACGACCCGTGCGCGGAACAGGTTCACGGCCTCCAGCACCTGCGAGCGGGTCGCGTTGTCCACCCGCACCTTGATGAGCAGGTGCTCGCGTTGCACGGACTGCGACTGGTCGAGCTCGACGATCTTGATCACGTTGATCAGCTTGTTGAGCTGCTTGGTGACCTGCTCCAGCGGGGCATCCTCGACGTCGACGACCACGGTGATGCGGGAGAGGCCGGGCACCTCGCTGACACCGACGGCGAGCGACTGGATGTTGAACCCACGACGCGCGAAGAGCCCGGCAACACGGGTGAGCAGGCCCGCCTTGTCTTCGACGAGCAGCGACAGAACGTGTGTCGACATGGCCTACTCCTCTCCCCAGGTCGGTGCATGGTCCTTGGCGTACTGAACGTTGGAGTTGCTGACCCCCTGGGGGACCATCGGCCACACCATGGCGTCGCGGCTCACGATGAAGTCGATGACCACCGGGCGGTCGTTCGTCTCCAGCGCCAGCTTGATGGCGGCGTCGATCTCCTCGGGCTTGGTGACGCGGATGCCCAGCGCGCCGTACGCGTCGGCCAGCTTCACGAAGTCGGGGATCATCGCGGTCTCGTGGCCGGTGTTCAAATCGGTGAACGAGTGGCGACCCTCGTAGAAGAGGGTCTGCCACTGGCGCACCATGCCGAGCGACGAGTTGTTGATGATCGCGACCTTGATCGGGATGTCGTTGATCGTGCAGGTGGCGAGCTCCTGATTGGTCATCTGGAAGCAGCCGTCACCGTCGATCGCCCACACCGCACGGTCGGGCTCCGACACCTTCGCGCCCATCGCGGCAGGGACTGCGAAGCCCATCGTGCCGGCTCCGCCGGAGTTCACGAACGCGTTCGGTCGCTCGTACTTGATGAACTGGGCCGCCCACATCTGGTGCTGCCCGACTCCCGCGACGTACACGCCCTCCGGTCCGGTGAGCTCGCCGATGCGGGTGATCACGGCCTCCGGCGACAGCAGGCCGTCGCTGGTCGGCGTGTAGCCGAGCGGGAACTCCTTGCGGAGCCCGTCGAGCTTGGCCCACCACTCGCTCAGGTCGGGCTTGCCGACCGCCGCGACCTCGTGCTCGTACGCGGAGGTCAGGTCGGCGATGACGTCTTTGGCATCGCCGACGATCGGGACGTCTGCATGCCGGATCTTCGAGATCTCCGCCGGGTCGACGTCGACGTGCACGATCTTGGCGTGCGGAGCGAACTCCGACACCTTGCCGGTCACGCGGTCGTCGAAGCGGGCGCCGAGCGAGACGATGAGGTCGGCATCCTGCAGCGCGAGCACCGCGGGAACCGTTCCGTGCATGCCAGGCATGCCGAGGTGTTGCTCGTGCGAGTCGGGGAATGCACCTCGCGCCATCAGCGTCGTGACGACCGGAGCACCGGTCGCCTCTGCGAGCACCAGCAGCTCAGGCGACGCCTCGGAGCGCACCACGCCGCCACCGACGTAGATCACCGGCTTGCTCGACTCGACGAGCAGGCGTGCCGCGGCGTGCACCTGCTTGCCGTGCGCCTTGGTCACCGGACGGTAGCCAGGCAGGTCGACAACGGGCGGCCAGGAGAACTCCATCAGGTTCTGCTGCGCGTCCTTCGTGATGTCCACGAGCACCGGGCCGGGACGTCCGGTCGACGCGATGTGGTACGCGGCGGCGATGGTTGCGGGGATCTCCTCTGGGCTCTTCACGAGGAAGGAGTGCTTGGTGATCGGCATCGTGATGCCGACGATGTCGGCCTCCTGGAAGGCATCCGTTCCCATCAGGGTCGAGAAGACCTGCCCCGTGATGAACAGGGTGGGAACGGAGTCCATGTGCGCATCGGCGATGGCCGTCACGAGGTTGGTCGCGCCGGGGCCCGACGTCGCGATGGCGACGCCGACCTTGCGCCCGGCGGTGGCGTAGCCCTCCGCCGCGTGCCCTGCGCCCTGCTCGTGTCGCACCAGGATGTGCCTGATGGCGTCCTGCGCCATGAGCTCGTCGTAGAAGGGGATGACGGCGCCGCCGGGGATGCCGAAG
>JBQCJQ010000502.1:0-2494 GCA_051952615.1 Humibacter sp. | reverse complement strand
TCTTGTTCATGTGATATCCGGGGGTGATCCCCTCGTGCTCGTCCTGCAGCGCTTTGCTCTCCTCCGGGTCGGCTTTGAGGATCACGATCGGTTCACCGGTGACATCGGTGAGCAGCATGAAGACCTTGTCCCGCACCTTGAACACCTCCCAGCCCGGACCGAACGGATGCTCCAGGTCCGCGCCGGGAAGTTCCTGCACCCGCGACCGTGCGTGCTCCTGCAATTCCTGACCGTTCATTCGAATCTCCTCCGTCGTGAGCTAGGTTGGGACTAATACGTACCAAGGTACGCACTTGGTCTGACATAGGGGAAACTAGGTCTGACATAGGAGAAAATGTGCGTAAAGGAAAACCCAACGACCCGGGACGCCGGGCCCGCATCTTGCAGGCCACCCTCGAAGTCATCGCAGCTGACGGGGTGGCCGGGGCGTCGTATCGCGGCATCGCCGCGCACGCGGGCGTGCCGCTGGGATCGATGACCTACTACTTCCCGAGCCTGGATGGCCTCATCGTCGCCGCGTTCGACTCGACCCGCAGCGACCTCGGCCCCCGGTACGACACACCCCTGCGTGATGCCCACACGCCGTCCGAGCTCGTTGATGTGCTCGTCGAGGCGACGATCGGTGCGACAAGCCCGAGCCTCGATGACATCCGGCTGTATGCGGAGATCCGGCACTACGGGGCACGCAGGCCCGAGATCGCCGCGGTCCTGCAAGCCGTCGAGGACGACGCCCTCCGCATGCTCCACGGCCTGGTTCCGGAAAGCACCGCGTTCACCATCCACGCCCTGCTCTGGGGGTGGTGGAGCCACCGCCTCGCCCACCCCGACACCCCCCTCGACGAGAGCATGGTTCGCCAGGCGTTCGAAGCCCTAGTCGCCCTGCCCCCAGCGGATCTCGCAGAACCCACCGACCACCCACTACCCGCGAAGGAGCAACCTAATGTCTGAGACCATGCGCGCAATCCGCCTCACCGGCCCCGTCGACATCGACGGTCTGACCGTCAGCGACGTCCCCATCCCCGAGGTCCGCCCGGGCTGGGTGCGCATCCGAGTGAGGGCGTTCGGTGTCAACGAATCCGAGGTCACCAGCCGTCAAGGCGAATCGGACTCCGATTTCACCTTCCCCCGCATCCTCGGCATCGAAGCTGTCGGCGTCGTGGATGCCGTCGGCGACGGCGTCGACCTCCCCGTCGGTCAGAAAGTCGCCACGATGATGGGCGGGCTCGGCCGCACCATCGATGGCAGCTACGCCGAATACACGCTCGTCGACGCGGCGAACGTGATCCCCTTCGACACCGACCTCGGATGGGACGTCATCGGGGGGCTCCCCGAAATGCTGCAAACCGCCCACGGCTCACTCACCACGGGGCTGAGTCTGCATGCGGGGCAGAGCGTCCTCATCCACGGCGCAACCTCCACCGTCGGGCTCACCGCGGTCGCGATCGCCCACCAACTCGGCGCAACCGTTCTCGCCACCACCCGCAACCCCCACCGGGTAGACCTCCTCACCTCGGTCGGCGCCGACCATGTGCTCGTCGACGATGACACCCTCACCGACGCGATCCGCGCGATCACGCCCGACGGCATCGACGCGGCCCTGGAATTTGTCGGCGCAACAGCGCTCCCCTCTGTCCTATCCGTGATCCGCCGCGGCGGCGTCGTCTGCTTCGTCGGAGCACTCGGCGGCGACTGGACCGTCCCCGACTTCGACCCGTTCACCATCCCCACCGGCGTCCGCCTCACCAGCTACGCCGGCGAAGCCCACGAACTTCCCGCCGACGCGCTCGACCGCTACCTCAAGGCGATCGAGGCCGGCACATTCCAGACCGTCATCGCCGGAGTGTACGAGGGGCTCGAGAAGGTCGCCGACGCTCACCACAACCTCGAAACCCGCCACCAGCCCGGCAAATACGTCATCGTCGTCCCGACCCGCTGAAGCCCCACGTCGGCCCCTGTAGGCGGTCGACGTTTGCGGCTCCCTCCAAACGCGGCGAGGTTGAGCTCGCACCGGAAACGATCGTTTCCGGCACCCTGTTGAACGCGTTGCTGGGCAGGGATGTCTCCCGCCTGTCGGATACTTGCTCCACCCGAGACGGAGGATGCGATGAGTGAGGGTGTGCCGTACAACGCGGAGGCGATCCATGAGAACTTCCGCGACCTCGCTGAGTTGCGCGCCTTCGCGCGCTGGCTCGTCGAGCAGTGGGACCGGGTGCGCGTCCAGCCGTTCGAGATGAAGCCGGAGTTTGCGCAGGGTGGCGGCCAGGTGATCTGGAGCTACGCCAACCATGTCGTCGAGCTGATGCGGACGGTGCTCGATCTGTCGGAGCAGGACCGGATGGTGATCGCGCTCCCGTTGATCCGGCTGATGGTGGAGAACGCCATCACGTCGATCTGGCTCTACCTCGAACCCGAGAACGTGCGCGCGGTCATCCATGAGGGGCTGCGCCAGCGTAAGGCCGCGCTGGAGAACGTGCTGGAGACGGCGGCCGAGGGA
>JBQCJQ010000501.1:0-2354 GCA_051952615.1 Humibacter sp. | reverse complement strand
CGTGGGTCGAGGGTGATCTGGTGACCTACCAGTTCGAGCTCACGAACACCGGGAACATCACCGAGACCGGTGTGACGATCAGCGACCCGATGCCCGGGCTCTCCGCGATCACCTACACCTGGCCTGGCGCGGCGGGTGTGCTGGCACCGGGCGAGGAGGTCGACGCCACGGCGACCTACCACCTCACGGCCGGCGACGTGCAGCACGCGAAGCTGACGAACGCCGCCACGGCGCAGTCCGATCAGGGCGCCGAAGCGCAGGACAGCGTGACCCTGACCGACCCGCCTGCTGACCCGCCGGCGTCATCGTCGTCCTCCGGCCAAGGCGGGCTTGCCGATACCGGCAGCGACCTCGGGACCCCGCTGCTCGTGGCGATCGCGCTGCTCGGTGTCGGCGGTGTGCTCACGGTGCTGTACGCGATGCGTCGCCGCAAGCGCAACAGCTGACGGTAAGGATGTCAGGCGCCGAGGGACCGGCAGAGGTCGGCCCTCGGCGCCTCGCTGTCGGGTCATGACATCCTGACCCTTGACACCTCACTTGTTTTTTGCAAGTGTGGAGTTGTTCCGCCACGAACCCATGCCACACCACACCCACAGGGGGAGATCATGACCGCAATGTTCGTCAACGTGCCGGTGACCGACCTGGAGCGCGCAAAGGCGTTCTACTCGGCTGTCGGAGGCACCATCAACCCGCTCTTCACTGACCACAACGCCGCGTGTGTCGTGATCGAGGATGACCACAACTACTTCATGCTCGTGACGCGCGACTTCTTCCAGACCTTCACCGACCTGCCGATCGGCGACCCCAAGACGAGCCCGTCCGGCGCGACGGCGATCTTCCTCGACAGCCGCGACGAGGTCGACGCGATCGTGGCCAAGGGCCTCGCGGCCGGCGGCTCCGAGGCGCGACCTGCATCGGACTATGGCTTCATGTACCAGCGCCAGCTCACGGACCCCGACGGCAACATCGTCGAGTTCGGGTGGATGGACCCGGTCGCCGCCCAGCAGGGCCCGGAGGCCTACGCGAACCAGCAGTCCTAGGCGCCAGGCGTTCGATGGCTGCACGCGAGTACGGACAGTACGACGGCATCACCCAGGCGCTGGAACTCGTCGGCGAGCGCTGGGCGTTGCTCATCGTGCGCGATCTGCTCGTGGGGCCGCGTCGCTACGGAGAGCTCGCCGCGGGACTCCCGCGCATTCCGAGCAACATCCTGGCGGCGCGGCTCAAGGAGCTGCAGGCGGCCGGTGTCATCCGTCGGGCTCCACGCTCCCGCATCATCATCTACGAGCTCACGCCGTACGGTCGCGAGCTCGAGCCGGTGGTGCTCGCGCTCGGCGCATGGGGCTTCAAGGCGATGGGCGATCCGCGCGACGAGCAGATCATCACACCGGACTCGATGACCATGTCGCTGCGCACCGCATTCCGTCCCCAGATCGCGCTGAGCCTTCCTGCGACGGCCTACGCTGCGCGTCTGGAGTCGGCTGAGCTGCTCATCCGAGTCGACGGCAGCGCTCTGGATGTCAGTCGTGGCGCCGGACCGGCCGACCTCGCGTTCTCCGCAGGGCCGGGCATCCATCGGCTCATCTCGGGACAGCTCGACCCCGATCGTGCGATCGCGACCGGTGTCGTCGAGGTGCTCGACGGCCGCCGCGATCTGCTCGATCGCTTCGCGAGCACGTTCCACCTCGCGGCGTAGCCGCCCGCTGCGTGGCGCGCTACTCGACCAGCGGCGTTACGCGCAGCGTCTCGCCGGTCTCGGCGGCCCGCGCGATCGCAAGGCCGAGCAGCTGGTCGTGCGCGGCCTCCACGAGGGGATAGGGCTCCTCGCCGTCGCCGGCGACCCATCGGCCCGCCACGTCGAGCATCGCCGCCATGGCGAGCTCCTCGTCCGACATCCTGGCTCCCGGATACGGGTTGCGGTACAGCACCGACCCGTCGAGCGAGATGGTGTCGAGGCCGGGCAGCTCGAAGTCGAGTTGCTGGCCGGGCTGGCGGCGTTCGAGCCGGGAGGTCACCACCGTCGTCTCGTCGGCAAGCCGCGTGACCTCCTCGTCGATGATCTCGCCCCTGCTGCCTCGCACGACGACGTGAGTGCGTCGAAGCGGGTTGCGGGTCTGCCCGTCGGTGAAGTCGTAGCGGCCGATCGTGCCCCCGAAGTTCAGCGTCGCGATGGTCGTGACGGTGGGGTGCTCGACGGGATCGCGAGTCCACCCCGCCCGGCTGAACGGGGCGACCAATGGAGCGGTGTGCGCTTGTGCCCGCACCTCGACATCGCCACGGTCGACGCCGAGCAGTGCTCGCATGATCGCGACGGCGTGATAGGTCTGCGTCATCGAGATCAGCGCCGAGGTGGG
>JBQCJQ010000500.1:0-2612 GCA_051952615.1 Humibacter sp. | reverse complement strand
GATCCGCTCGGCGAACGGCACCTGGTAGCCGGGTCCGATCGGGATGTCGGCAGGCACGTTCCCGCCGGAGGAGACGTCGAAGAAGTCGGCACCGGCGTCGTAGCACCAGCGGGCGACGGTGGCGCAGGCATCCACGTCCCAGCCGGTCGGCGCCCAGTCGCTCGCCGAGAAGCGCACGAAGACCGGCAGCTCGCCGACCGCTTCGCGCACCGACGACACCACGCGCAGCAGCAGACGCGCCCGGTTCTCGAGGCTTCCGCCGTACTCGTCCGTTCGCAGGTTGCTCACGGGGGAGAGGAACTCGTGCAGCAGGTAGCCGTGCGCGGCGTGGATCTCCACCATGCCGAACCCCGCGTCGACGGCGCGGCGCGCGGCATCCGCGAAGGCCACGACGATGCGGTCGATGCCCGCAGCGTCGAGCTCGACAGGCACGGCGAGGCCGTCGTAGGGCACGGGCGAAGGAGCGACGGCCGTCCAGCCGCCCTGCTCCTGCGGGATCGAACCGCTGCGTCCCTCTTCGCCCCATGGCGACCAGGTCGACGCCTTGCGGCCGGCGTGCGCGAGCTGGATGCCCGGAACGGCGCCCTGCGATGCGATGAACTCGGTGATCGGGCGCCAGGCGACCGCCTGCTCGTCGTTCCAGATGCCGGTGTCGCGATCGGAGATGCGGCCCTCGGCCACCACGGCCGTCGCCTCTGCGATGACGAGCGAGGTGCCGCCCGCGGCGATGGAGCCGAGGTGCACGAGATGCCAGGGAGTCGGCACGCCGTCTCTGGTCATCACCGAGTACTGGCACATGGGCGCCGCGAAGATGCGATTGCGCAGGTGCGTGCCGCGCACCTCTACCGGATCGAAGATGTCGGACATGTCAGGCTCGTTCTCTCGTGTGCGATTCCGCTCAGGGGGTCGGCGCCTGGTCCGCGAGGGAGACCAGGAAGGAGCGGAGCGCCGCTGGGTCGGTGAAGACGTGGCCCGTGATGCCGATCGCCTCGGCACCCTCGACGTTCTCGGGCTTGTTGTCGATGAACACCGCGTGCGCCGCATCGATTCCGAGCTCGTCGAGCGCGTGACGGAAGATGGCGGCGTCCGGCTTCACCAGCAGCAGCTCGCCGGAGACGAAGACCTGCTCGAACAGCGACCCGAGCAGGCCGTGCCTGAAGTAGCTGCCGAAGTCCGCCCCGGCGTTGGAGAGCAGCGCGAGCCGCGTTCCACCGTCGCGCAGGTCGACGAGAACGTCGATCGTGCCGGGCTCCACGCTCAGCCATCCGCGGAAGTCGGTGACCCACAGCAGGTGAAGCGTGCCCTCCGACCACTGCGTGCCGGTCTCGGCCTCGATTCGGCGCCAGTAGTCGTGAATGCTCAGCGTGCCCTGGTCGAGCTCCGCACGGTGACGCCAGTACGCCGCCCAGAACGTCTCGGCACGGGCATCCTCGATGCCTGCCACGCGCAGCAGAGCCCGCTGGTCGGTCTCGGACGGGCTGAGTGAGATCACCTCGCCGTAGTCGAAGATGACGACCCGGCCGGGAAGGGAGATGGGCATGCGCGATCCTTCTGGTGTCGGTGGCGCCGCAGCCAGAACGGCCCGACGGGATAGGGCGACGACAGCCATCAACCTATCGTGAAGGCATGACGAACGAGACGAGCGTGCGGCGTTGGGGCAGCGGCGAGGCATCCGAGTGGCTGGCGGCTCCGCACGACGGCGACGACAAGTACACGAGGGGCGTTCTCGGCGTGCTGACCGGCTCGGACGAGTACCCGGGCGCCGCGGTCCTGGGAGTCGAGGCCGCCGTGCGGACGGGCGTCGGCATGGTGCGCTACCTCGGGGACGACATTCCGGCTCGCCTTGTGCTGCAGCGCAGGCCGGAGACGGTCGCGGCGAACGGCAGGGTGCAGGCGTGGCTGCTCGGATCGGGAATGGATGCCGCACATCGCGACACCGCGAACGAGGAGCGGCTCCGCGTCGCCCTCGCGCAGAACGTGCCCGCAGTGATCGACGCCGGCGCGCTCGACCTTATCGGGGACGCGACGGGCCCGGTCGTCATCACGCCGCATTTCCGCGAGCTCTCCCGGGTGCTCGCCGCCTACGGTGTGACGGCATCGCCGGAGCAGATCGCGGATGATGCCCCGCACTGGGCCCGCGAGTCAGCCCGACTCACCGGCGCCACCGTTCTGCTGAAGGGTCACGCGACGCACGTCGCGAGCCCGGCGGGGGAAGTGCTCGTGGCCGCTGAGGGCACGAACTGGCTGGCGACCGCAGGCAGCGGCGACGTGCTGGGCGGCGTGCTCGGGGCGCTGGTCGCGACGCATGCCGACAAGGTGGCGACGGGCGGTCACGACGTGCTCGCCACGCTGGCCGCCACCGCAGCGGTGGTGCACGGTCTGGCGGGGAGTGCGGCGAGCGACGCCGTCCGGGGCGGACCCATCGCGGCGCTCGACGTCGCGGAGGCGCTCCCGGGAGTCGTCGGCGCTCTGCTCGCCTCTCGCTGAGGGTTCATCGCCGACACTGTCGCAGCCGGGTCATCGACTCGATCGGTAGCATTAGCCACTATGGCGATCGATACCGCGACGGAGGTCGCGGTCGCGCCCAGACCACGGCTTCGCGAGCGGGTCGT
>JBQCJQ010000499.1:0-2069 GCA_051952615.1 Humibacter sp. | reverse complement strand
CGCCGCAGGGGTCGCCGCGTCGAGGAATGCCGCAACGCTCGCGTCGGTCGGCTGGGTCTTCGGTTCTGCCATGCCGCCATTGTCCACCGAGTCATCCCAGCCCAGCGCGGTGGACGGCATGTCCGGTGTGGCGGTCGGAGATACTGGCGTGGTGACTGTGACCGTGCGTGAGGCGGCGACCGGCGATCGCGAGTTGCTGAGTCGTCTGGTCGACTACTACTTCCACGACTTCTCGGAGTTCGACGGACGCGACCTCGACTGGGACGGCTCGTATCACTACGAGTGGCTCGACGCGTACTGGACGGATGACGACCGCAGGGCGTATCTCTTCGACGTCGAAGGACATCCGGCCGGCTTCGCGCTCGTGCGGCTGACCGACCCGCTCGAACTCGCGGAGTTCTTCATCCTCCGCAAGTACCGGCGGAGCGGCATCGGAACGGACGCCGCGAGGAACGTGATCTGCAGGCATCCCGGGCGCTGGACGATCAGCGAGATCGGCGGCAACGCAGCCGCCACAGTGTTCTGGCGCCGCGCGATCCCCGCGCCCTTCGAAGAGCGGCAGCTCCCCGACGGACACGTCGAGCAGGTCTTCGAGACTGCGGGCTGAGGCAATCGCTCCTCGGTGCCATGCTCGCTGGCATGGGCAGGGGTTTTGCCGTGTAGACGACTCTCGGTGGGCGATACCGGACTCGAACCGATGACCTCTTCCGTGTGAAGGAAGCGCGCTACCAACTGCGCCAATCGCCCGTTGCGGCATCCGATCTCTCGGTGCTGCGGCTACCGATACTAGCCGACCTTCTGGGCCCTACGCACATCGGACGCGGTCGCGGGCGCGTCGCAGGGCACGATAGCCGCGAGAGTTCGACACGCAGGACACTCAGTTTGAACATCGGCCGGATGATCGGCTACAGTTTCAAGGCACGCAGAAATGCGAAGCGAAATGCGGATGTGGCGCAGCTGGTAGCGCATCACCTTGCCAAGGTGAGGGTCGCGAGTTCGAATCTCGTCATCCGCTCGAGTGTGAGTCGGCGGCAACGTCGATGAATGGATGTGGGACCTCCAGACTCGAACCCACACACGGTGGCGTGGCCGAGAGGCGAGGCAGCGGCCTGCAAAGCCGTATACACGGGTTCGAATCCCGTCGCCACCTCCACACTCGAACTCGGCAGAACAAGACAACGCCTTGACAGGCGCGATTGGCGCAGCGGTAGCGCGCTTCCCTGACACGGAAGAGGTCACTGGTTCGATCCCAGTATCGCGCACAGAGAGAAACCCCCGGGCATCCCGGGGGTTTCTTGTTTCTCGGGTCGTGGAAGTCACCTGCGGCCTGGCCACGTACCCTTCAGGGGTGTCGCACACGTCTCCCGTCCACTCGCATTCGCACGTGCCATCCGCATTCCCGGATCCGGCCGGGCAACCCCCGCTCACCGCCACCGGCCCGCGCCGCACGGTGCTCGTCGTGCTCGGGGTGCTCGGGGTGCTGACGATCGTCGGTCTGGTGTTGCTGTGGCCGAACTACACGAGCGTTCACAAGGCGTCGTCGAACGCGCACTATGCCGCGCAGGGCACCACGTTCGTCAACGCGTCTGTGGAGGCCATTCAAGACAGCTGCCCGGGATTCACGGCTCCGACCGCTCCCACCGCCACCGGTCCCGGCGACTCCAGAGCATGCCAGCTCGCGAAGGTGAAGGTGCTGGCAGGGAGCTCGAAGGGCATCCAGATCACGCTGCCCGTGCTCTGGCCGTACTCCAAGGGGGACCTGAGGGTCGGAGACCAGGTGCAGTTGATGCAGTCCCACACCGGCAGCGCCGAAGCAGGTCAATCGGATGCCCAGAATGGAACGATCGGCGCCGGAAACGGTTCTTCGTTCACCGTCGCGGGGATCGTGAGGAATCAACCCATTCTCTGGTGGGTGGTGGCATTCGTGGTCGTGGTCGCCGCGGTCGGCGCACTGCGTGGCATCCTGTCCCTCGTCGCGTTGGCGTTCGCCGGTGCGACGGTCGTGTTCTTCACCCTTCCCGCCCTCATTTCGGGGTCGTCGGGGCTCGCGGTCGGGGTGGTCAGTGCCG
>JBQCJQ010000498.1:0-8478 GCA_051952615.1 Humibacter sp. | reverse complement strand
ACGACGCGACCGGTGCCGACTTCCATCGACACGTTCGCAGCACCGAGATCGAGGCCAGGGTAGACCGGCGGAATGTAGCTGCTGATCGCCGCCTGCGCGACGTTCTGCAGATCGAGGTTCAACGTGGTGTAGACCTTGAGCCCGCCCTGCTGGAAGAGATCCTCACGTGCGGTCGCGGTCTTGCCGAACGCTGGGTTCTGCAGAATCGTGCGCTCGACGTAGTCGCAGAAGAACCCGGCGTCGTAGGCGACCGCGCTGGTGCATCCTGACACCTTCGGCGTGATCTTCGGCACGACCTTGGTCGCGACGGCCTGGGTGTACTGGGCCTTGGTGATCGTGTGGTTGTGCAGCATGCGGCTCAGCACGTAGTCCCTGCGGTCCTTCGCCGCCGCGTATCCGTTCTTGGAGGAGTTGTCGAGGGCGTTGTCGCTCGGCTTGATCGACTGGTTGTCGATGCGCAGGTAGTTCGGGTTGTTCAGGATGGCGATCAAGGTCGCGGCCTGGGGGAGCGTGAGAGATTTGGCATCCACCCCGAAGTAGTACTCGGCGGCCGCCTGGATGCCGTACACCTGCCCGCCGAAGCCGACGATGTTCAGATAGCTGAGCAGAATCTGGTCTTTGCTGTACCGCTTGTCGAGCCCGATCGCGAAGCGGATCTCCTGCAGCTTGCGCTGCACTGTGACTCCGGCGGCATCGCGGTAGCAGGCCTCGAACTTGGCCTGCTGCTTCTTCTGGACGGCCGCGCTGGCCTCGGGATCGACGGCGTCCTGTTCATCGCATCGCTGAACGAGGATGTTCTTCACGTACTGCTGCGTGATGGATGACCCGCCCTGCACATCCTTTCCGGATGCCGTCGACAGCGCACCACGCACGGTGCCGTACAGGTCGATGCCGCCTTCGCTGTAGAACCGGGGGTCCTCGGTCGCGACTGCGGCATCCTTGACGGACTGCGCGATGGCCGACCACGCCACGTCCTCGCGGTTCTGCGCGTAGAACGTGGCGATCGGCACCTCCTTGCCGCCCTTGTCCGCATAGAAGGTGGTGGTCTGATCCAGCGGTTGCGGTGCGAGGTAGTCAGGCAGGCCGTCGAACACGCCCGTGGCGTTGCTGACGGCCAGAGACGTCACGGCCGCGGCGGGCGTGACGGCGGCGACCATGAGCACGGCCGCGACCGCACTCATCGCGATGAATCCTCCGAGAGCCCCTAGGGCTCGGCCAGGTGATGTCACCCTTTCGAGGGTACCCGGGCGACGGTCGATCTCGCGACGACCCTCGTCGGAGTCGTCATCGATGATCTGAGAGAGGCCTCACGCGGCTCATCCACCCGTCGACGGCGGGTTGGTCGCGCCACTCGTCGCCGGCGGATTCGTAGCGCCGCCCGATCCGGTGCCACCTGAGTTGGTTCCGCCGCCGGTCCCGGTACCCGTGCCGTCGCCGTTGCCGGTCCCGTTGCCGTTGCCGTTCCCAGCGCCACCCGTGTCGGGCGTCGTGCCCGTGCCACCGTTGCCGCCGTTGCCCGCCCCGTTGCCGCCGGAGTTCTGCTGGGTGGAGTACGGCGACGTCGACGTGCCGTAGAGCAGCGAGCTCGGCGGGGTGGCGAACTCCACGCCGCCGTAAGCGCTGTCCAGGGCCTGCAGAATCGTGCGCGCCGCGTAGAACTTGGCGTTCGCGAGCTCCGATCCGTTGAAGTCGTAGTACTGCAGGTTGTCGGAGCCCGAGATCTGGCCGACCCAGATCGCGTTGGCGACCTTGGAGCTCGACGTCACGAGCCAGTTCTGCTCGTAGTTGTCGGTCGTTCCCGTCTTCGCGAGGATCGGTGTGCCGTCGTACGGATCCGCCGACGTGGCCGTGCCGCTGGTGATCACGTGCTCGAGCGTCCACGCCATCGCGGCCGCCACCGTTGCGGGGATGGCCTGCGTGCAGGTCGACTTCGGAACGGCGACGCTCCCGCCCGTGGTCGTCGTGATCTTGTCGATCGCGACGTTGGTGCAGAAGACGCCGTTGTTCGCGATGCCCGCGTAGGCGGTCGCCATGGTCAACGGTGAGATGTAGTTCGTTCCGATCACCATCGACGGCACGATCTGGAACGGGTTGATCGTCGGCGACGCCGAGTGCACGCCGAGAGACTCGGCGACCTTCGCGATGTTGCACAGGTCGAGCTGGGTCGCCATCTGCATGAACGCCGTGTTCACGGACTGTTCGGTGGCGTTCAGCACGCTCATCTCGCCGCCCTCGGACGACTCGTTGTTGTAGACCTGGTACGGACTTCCACTCAACTGGCCGCCCTGGCACGACGCCGTGAACTCGTTCAGCGGGAAGTCGTAGCCGGAGTAGTGCGCGTCCACATACTCGGTGGCGGTGTGGCCGGCTTCGAGCCATGCCGCGAGGTCGAAGGCCTTGAACGACGACCCGGTCTGGAAGCCGGCAGAGCCTCCGTAGTCGTAGTCGGTGTTGTAGTTGACGGCCGTGGTCGACGCGTCGCCGGTGCCGGCGCTGTCGTACGTCTTGTTCTCGACCATGGTGACGATGCGGCCCGTTCCGACCTCGACCGATACGTTCGCGCCACCGATGTCCACCTGCGGATCGGTCGGGGGAACCCAGGTGCTCAACGCGCTCTGCGCGGTGTTCTGCAGGTCGAGGTTGAGGGTCGTGTAGACGTTGAGGCCGCCCTGCTGGAACTTCAGCGCACGTTCGTCCGCCGTCTTGCCGAACGTCGGATCCTGCAGCAGAACGTGCTCGACGTAGTCGCAGAAGAACCCGGCATCGTAGGCGACCGCTGATTGACATCCGGATTGCAGTGGCGTGATCTTCGGCGTGATCGGCGCCGCGATCGCCTTCTTGTACTCGGCCTCCGAGATCGAGTGGTGCACGAGCATCCGCTGCAGCACGTAGTTGCGGCGCGCCTTGGTCGCCGCGTAGCCGTCCTTCGCGTCGTTATTCTGCGCCGACGAATCGGGCTTGATCGCCTGGTCGTCGATGCGCAGGTAGTTCGGATTGTTGAGGATGGCGACGAGGGTTGCCGACTGGTCGAGCGTCAGCTGGCTCGCGTTCACGTCGAAGTAGTACTTCGCCGCGGCCTGCACGCCGTAGATCTCGCCGCCGAATCCGACGATGTTGAGGTACGAGAGCAGGATGTCCTGCTTGGTGTACTTCTTGCTGAGACCCATCGCGTAGCGGATCTCCTGGATCTTGCGCGAGATCGTGACACCGGCGGCATCCTGATAGCAGCTCTCGAAGGTCTTCTGCTCTTTGGCCTGCACCTTCGCCGAGGCATCGGGGTTGACCTGATCCTGTTGGTCGCAGCGCTGCACCAGGATGTTCTTCACGTACTGCTGCGTGATGGAGGAGCCGCCCTGCACGGAGCCGCCTGACGAGGTCGCCAGCGCACCGCGGAGGGTGCCGAAGATGTCGATGCCGCCCTCGGTGTAGAACCGCGGGTCCTCGGTGTCGACCGCGCCGTCCTTCACGGTCTGCGCGATCTGCTTCCACGACACGTCTTCACGGTTCTGCGCGTAGAACGTGGCGATCGGCACCTCCTTGCCGCCCTTGGTGGCGTAGAAGGTGCTGGTCTGGTCGAGGGGCTGGAGCGCGAGGTAGTCGGGGAGCCCGTCGAAGGTGTTCGTCGCGTCGCTCACAGCGAGAGAGGTGACGGCCGCGGTCGGAGTCACAGCGACGCTGACGAGGATTCCCGCGATCACACTCATTCCGACGAACGCGCCGAGAGCCCCCATGGTGCGTTTCGAGATCACTCTCAGAACGCTAGGTGACCTCTCTGGCCTCCCCGTGGACGAAGGCTATGCCCGAGTTCAGAATGCGCTGTCCGGCCGATCATGCGGTGTCGGATGTCGGCGAGGTACGTCGGGACGTCTCGGTGCCGATCAGCGGGCGTCGCGCGCCGGCTCTCGCGGAACGAGCGTCAGCAGGGTCGCCTCCGGCCTGCAGGCGAACCGTACGGGCGAGTAGATCGACGTTCCGAGCCCGGCCGACACGTTCAGATACGCGGCTCGCAGTGCGTGCGTCCAGGTGCTGAGCCCCTTGACCTGGCGGCGAGGGATGTCGCAGTTCGTCACCAGCGCGCCGAAGCCGGGAACACAGACCTGGCCGCCGTGGGTGTGGCCGGCGAAGATCATGCTGGCGCCGTTGGTGACGAAGGAATCGAGGATGCGTCGGTACGGCGCGTGCGTCACGCCAATGGAGACGGTGGGCACCTGCGCGTCGCGGGTGGAACCGGTGTCCGGCCAGACGCCGTCCGTGACCTCGGATGCCCGCAGTTCGTCCAGTGCGCCCGTCACGACTGCGAGCCGGTCGAAGCCGCGGTGCGGGTCATCCACTCCGAAGAATTCGAGCCGGGTGCCGCGCACCGTGGCCTCGCCGACGGCGTTGTTCAGGTCGAGCCAGCCGAGCTCGTCGCGGAAGAACCCTGTGAGCTGCGCGGTGTCGAGGTTCGACGGCTTCACGTGCATCGTCGACGGTCCACCGAAGTACTTCAGCGGGTTCTTCGGAATGGGCCCGTAGTAGTCATTCGACCCGTTCACGAACACGCCCGGAACGCCCTTGAAGGGCTCGAGCGCGTATCGGATGCCCTCGAAGCCTCGCTCGTGCCCCAGGTTGTCTCCGGTGTCGACGATCAGGTCCGGCGCGAACGCGGCGAGGGAGCGGATCCACTCCTGCTTGTCGCGCTGCCATGGTGCCATGTGCAGATCGCTGAGATGGAGCACGCGGATGGGCTTCGTGCCGGGCGGCAGCACGGGCGCGCTCACCCTGCGCAGGGCGTACCAGCGTCGTTCGACGAGGGATGCCCACAGCAAGGCTCCGGCGGATGCGGCGCCGAGCGCGAGTGCGACCGTTCCGATCGCTCTCGCGCTACGACGTCGTGACATCAGTCATGCCTCTCAACCGCCGTTGCCGTTCTTGGTGTTGTTGTTGCCCTTTCCCCCGGTGCTCTTCACCTGGAGCTGCACCTTGGCGCCGGGCAACGCAGCCGTGCCGGCCGCCGGATCGGTGCCGGTGACGGTACCGTCGTTGCCGCTGGCCTGTGGACTGAATCCCGCGGCCTTGAGGGTGGCGATCGCGTCGGCCACCGTCTTACCCGTCACGTCGGGTATGGCGGTCATGTTGCCCTTCGAGATGTACACCGTCACCGCAGCGCCGATGCCCGTCGTCGAACCAGCAGGCGGGTTCGTGCCTGCCACGGTGCCTGCCGGCTGCGGCGAGTCGACGGGGCCGCCGTCCTGGTACTGCAGGCCGAGGTTCTCCAGCGTGGTCTGGGCGTCAGCGGCGGTCTTGCCGCCCAGGTCGGGAACCGTGATCTGCTTCGCCTGCAGAACGGAACCGGTCGGCTGCGGGAAGGCGGCGCCGCCGTACGCGGCGTTCAGGGCAGCGATGATCGGCTTGGCCACGTAGAGCTTGGCGTCACGTCCGTAGATGCCGTTGAGGTAGAGGTTGCCGAAGTTCACCCAGGCCTGATTGGTCTGCATGGTCTGACCCACCCAGGTGGCCTGTGCGACCTTCGTGGTCGACGAGACGAACCAGTTCTGCGCCGCGTTGTCGGTCGTACCCGTCTTACCCATGATCGGCACGCCGTCATAAGGATTGGCGATCGTTCCCGTACCGCCTGTGAGCACACCCTGCAGCGCGCGGATCGCGCCGGCCGCCACGTTCGGGTCGACGCCCTGCGTGCACTTGGTCGGGGTCACGGGCAGCGTCTTGCCGCTGGGGTCGACGATCTTGTCGATGCCGACCGGGGTGCACCACTTCCCGCCGTTGGCGATGCCCGCGTAGGCGGTGGCCAACGTCAGCGGCGAGATGTCGTTGGTTCCGAGGATCGTGGCCGGGCTGCCCTGCAGGGTGTTCGGGACCTGGTTGTTGTTCTCGTCATAGGTGAAGGGGAGCGCCGGGTGGATGCCCATGTCGAGGGCCGTCTGGCGGATGCCGCACAGGTCGAGCCTGGTGCCCATCACCGCGAAGGCGGTGTTCACCGACTCCGCCGTCGCAGTGGAGACGCTCATGTTGCCGCCCTCGCCCGCGGTGTCGTTGCCGACGGTCCAGGTCGCAGTGGGCGCCGCATCGGGGCAGGTGGTGTGCCATCGGCTGGCCGAGAACGTGGTCGTCCCGGTCGGCGCGTTGACGTAGTCGTTGATCGAGTGGCCCTCCTTGAGCCAGTCGAGCAACGTGAAGGCCTTGTAGGTCGATCCGGTCTGGAACCCGCCCGAGCCACCGTCGTTGTAGTCGGTGTTGTAGTTGATCCCGGTGAAGTTGGGGTCGGTCGACGAAGTCGCCGTGTAGTTGGTGTTCTGCACCATCGTCACGACGCGACCGGTGTTCAACTCGACGGACACGTTCGATCCGCCCAAGGCGACCCCGGGCATCGACGACGGCACTACGGAACTCAACGAGTTCTGAGCGACCGCCTGAAGGTCGAGGTTCAGCGGCGTGTAGATCTTCAGTCCGCCGGCGCGAAGCAGGGCATCTCGCGCATCGGCGGTCTTGGCCAGGCCGGTGTCGTCTTGAATGAGGTGCTGCACCCAGTCGCAGTAGTAGGCGGCCTGGTACTGAGCCGCGGTCTCACAGCCGTTGGGCTGCGGTGTGATCTTGGGCGTGATCTTGGTCTTGACCGCCGCGTCGTACTGAGCCTTCGTGATCTTGTGATCCTTCAGCATGCTGCGGAGCACGTAGTCGCGACGAGCAAGAGTGCGCGCGAATCCGTTGGAGGCGTTGTTCGCCTTGTTGGTGGCCTTGTCCTGGTCGATGCGCAGGTTGGCCGGGTTGTTCAGGATCGCCACCAGGGTCGCCGCCTGCGGCAGTGTGAGGGTCTTCGCCGATGCGCCGAAGTAGTACTGAGCAGCCGACTGCACGCCATAGACCGTGCCGCCGAAGCCGGCGATGTTCAGGTAGCCCTTGAGGATGTCGTTCTTGGAGTACTTCTTCTCAAGACCGATGGACTGCTTCATCTCCTCGACCTTGCGGGAGATCGAGGGAGCGGTCGCGTCGAGGTAGCAGTTCTCGTACTTCTTGTCTTGTGCGTCCTGCTGCTTCTTCTGCAGGGCGTCGAGCTGCTTCTGCTGATCTGCGGTCGGCGTGCCGCCGCCCTTGAGCGTCGGCGCAGGCACGACGATGTTCAGCTTCTCGCACTTCTGAACTTTGACGTTCTTCACGTACTGCTGCGTGATGGATGATCCACCAGCAGTGGTCTTGTGCAGGATTCCCGTCAGCACGATGGCCTTCGCGGTGCCCTGGAGGTCGATGCCGCCGTGCTCGTAGAAGCGCGGGTCTTCCGTGGCGATCGTCGCGTCCTTCATCACCTGGGCGATGTCGTCCCAGCCGACCTCCACTCGGTTCTGCGAGTAGAACGTCGCGATGGGCACCTCTTTGCCGCCCTTGGTGGCGTAGATGGTGGAGTTCTGGGGGAGCGCTTCGATCTGCAGGTACTCGGGAAGGCCGTCGAACGCGCCGATACCGTCGTTCGCGGCCATGCCGGTGACGGCGATCGCCGGGGTCACCGCTGCTGTCACAAGAAGGCCGGCGACGACGCTCATACCGATGAACGCGCCGAGGGCGCCGAGCGCACCTCTAGCCGTGGGTTTTCGGGCAGACATGCGGGCCAGGCTATCGGCCTAACCTGGCAAAACCCGCATGCCGGTACCCACTTTCGACACAGTCACGGCCGGCGGCCGCCTGGGGACGAGAAGTTGCGTCGGCTCGGAGGAGCATCCGTGATGGGATTGGGGATGCGTCTCACGGGGCGCTGACAACCCGTCGCGCGAGCGCCGCTGACCCGCAGCAGGGCGTCGAGGATGACACAAGAGAAGAGGAACAGATGCGTCGCTGGGAATACCTGACCACGCCGCTGATCGTGCATAACACGGCGGCGATCCTGAACAACTGGGGCTCGGAGGGCTGGGAGCTGGTGCAGGTCGTCACCGGTCCGGAGGGTGGGCTGGTGGCCTACCTCAAGCGTCCGGTGGAGGACGACTGATGGGCGCCGAGGCACGGCTCGCCGAGCTCGGCATCGACCTGCCGGACGTTGTGCCGCCCGTCGCGGCCTACGTGCCCGCCCTCGTGAACGGCTCGCTGGTCTTCACCGCCGGCCAACTGCCGATGGTCTCCGGCGCGCTGCCCGCGACCGGCAAGGTCGGCGATGGCCACGGGCTCGTCCCCGCGGATGACGCGCAGCAGCTCGCCCGCGTGGCGACGCTCAACGCCCTGGCCGCCGTGAAGTCGGTTCTCGGATCGCTCGATCGGGTGACGCAGGTCGTCAAGGTCACCGGATTCGTGGCATCCGACCCGTCGTTCACCGGGCAGCCCGGCGTCGTCAACGGAGCATCGCTCCTGCTAGGCGAGGTCTTCGGCGACGCCGGCAAGCACGCCAGGTCGGCCGTCGGGGTCTCCGTGCTGCCGCTGGATGCCCCCGTCGAGGTGGAGCTGATCGTCGCGTTCGTGTAGTCACAGTCCGCTGGTCGAGTAGCGCGCTGCTCGACC
>JBQCJQ010000497.1:0-3861 GCA_051952615.1 Humibacter sp. | reverse complement strand
GGCAAGAGCGGCAGTCAGCAGAACGTGGCGCTCGCGGTGTCGGATGGCAAAGCCACCGGCACCGGCACGCTCGCCGTCACCGTGCGACCGCCGACCGATGTGCCGATCATCACCGAGCCGTTCGTCGACACGGCGGTCGCCGGAAGCGCGATCACCGTCTCGCCGCTCGACCACGTGCGAGGAGGGGTCGGCCCTGTGCGACTCACGGCCGTTCCGGAGAAGCCCGATCTGACGCTCAATCCGAACTTCGACGACGGCACGTTCTCGTTCGAGTCCGACACCCCCGGCACCTATTACGTGGAGTACACGGTCACGGACGGGTCGACCACGGCGACCGGCGAGGTCCGTGTCGTGGTCAGCGTGCCTCTGGACGCGGGGGATGCCCCTGTCACCGTTCCTCACACGGCCTTCGTCGAACAGCAGACCTCGCAGCAGGTCGATGTGCTGGCGACCGACTTCGATCCGGCAGGCGGAGTGCTGTTGATCATGGGGGCGACGGCACCCGAGGATTCCGGTGTCCGCGTCGAGGTGCTGGACCAGCGGATGCTCAGGGTCACGTTGACCGAGCCTCTCAGCGCCCCGGTCGACTTCACCTACACGGTCAGCAACGGGACGGCGCAGGCGCAGGGAACCGTGCACGTGGTCGAGATACCGAGGCCGGCCGTGCGCCAGCCGCCGGTGGCCAACCCGGACACCGCGACCGTTCGGGTGGGCGATGCGGTGGACATCCCCGTGCTCGCGAACGACTCGCAGGCAGACGGCGACCAGCTGACCCTCGATACCGTTCTGCCGACGCCCCTGCCGAAGGGTGCCGGACTCTTGTTCGCCTCCGGCAACGAGCTGCGCTACCTCGCACCGGACAGACCGGGCAACTACACCGCCGTCTACCGGGTCGACGATGCGGACGGCCAATGGGCGACGGCTCAGGTGACGATCGCGGTACGCGAGCTCGATGTCGAGTCGAACAAGCCCCCGGTACCCCACACCGTGACGGCGCGGGTGTTCGCGGGAAGCACGGTGCGCATCCCCAGTCCGCTGAACGGCATCGACCCGGACGGCGACTCCGTGTCCCTCGTCGGGCAGTCGACCAACCCGCAGAAGGGTGCGGTCACCGCGGTCGGATCCGACTGGATCGAGTACCAGGCGGGCGCATACGCGGCGGGAACGGACACCTTCGACTACACGGTGGTCGACGCCCTCGGAGCCCACGCAGACGGAACCGTCCGGGTGGGCATCGCCCCGCCGACCGGAGGTGCGCCCAACCCGGTCGCCGTCGAGGATCAGGTCACGGTGCGGCCCGGCCGCACGGTGTCGGTGCAGGTGCTCGCGAACGACTCTGATCCAGACGGCGGCGAGCTGCACATCACCTCGGTGCAGCGCACGTCGACAGACATCCGGCCCGCGAAGATCTCCGGCCAGGTCGTGAAGGTCGTGGCGCCGAAGAAGGAGGGCCGGTACGGCTTCATCTACACCATTCAGAACGATGCGGGCGGCACGAGCTCCAACTTCCTCACCGTGGTCGTGCGCAAGGATGCCCCGCTCTCCAGACCGGTCGTGCAAGACACCGTGCTGAGGCTCGCGGACATCCTCGGCCGCAAACAGGTGACCGTCGACCCGCTGCGGAACGTGTTCTTCGCCGACGGGCCGGTCTCGAGCCTCACGCTGTCGCTGGTGCCCGGATACGGGAACAGCGCGACGATCACCGGCACGGGCAAGGTGCGGGTGCAGATCGAGCAGAAGTCCCAGATCATCCCGTTCAAGGTGGCGCATCCCGACGACCCGAACGTCGTCTCGTACGGCTTCATCCGCGTTCCAGGCTTCGATGACGCACTCCCGCAGCTCAAGCCGGGTGCGCCGAAGCTCACGGTGCCCAGCGAGAAGACCCTCGTGATCGATCTGAACAACTACGTCGTCGTGGCGGGCGGCAAGCGAGCGGTGCTGACGGATGCCTCACATGTTCACGCTACGCACGCCTCGGGTGCCAGCCTGGTGCGCGACGACCACACGCTGGTCTACACGAGCGCCGCGCGGTACTTCGGGCCGGCATCCATCTCGTTCGAGGTCACCGACGGTTCGAGCGCCACGGATCCGTCCGGTCACATCGTGACGCTCGTGCTGCCGATCACCGTGACCGCCCGCGACAACCAGCCGCCGACGTTCACCGGCGCCCAGGTCGAGTTCGAGCCGGGGCAGCAGAAGACCCTCGACCTGGTCAAGCTCACGAGGTATCCGTACGAGCGCGATCAGGCCGAGCTGAGCTACCGCATCCTCGATCCGAAGCCTGCCGGGGCATCCGTCTCGATCCAAGGGCAGTCGCTGACCGTCGGGGTGTCGGACAAGACGCCGAAGGGCACCCAGTTCAGCGTGCTCGTCGGCGTGCGCGACGCCGTCAACGAAGGCACGGCAGGGCGAGTGGATGTCACCGTCGTACCGTCGACCCGTCCGCTGGCGGTTCCGCAGCCCGACAGGGTGGTCGCGAGACGTGGAACGACGACAAGCGTCGATGTGCTGGCGAACGACTCGGCCACGAACCCCTTCCCGGCGACGCCGCTCACGGTCGTCGCCGTGCGCGGTGCGTCGAACGGCTCACTCCCTCGTGGGCTGCACGTGACCCCCAGCGCCGACAAGTCCCGCCTGACCGTCACGGCCGACGCCAGCGCGCAGCCCATCGACACGACGCTGCAATACGAGGTCGCCGACGCGACGGGGGACTCGAGCAGATACACCTGGGGAACCGTCACGATCTCGGTGCAGGACCGGCCTGCGCCGGTGTCCAACGTGCGCATCACCGGGGTCGGCGACCGGCAGCTCACTGTCGCGTGGGATGCCGGCGCGTTCAACAACTCGCCGATCACCGGATACACGGTCTCGCTCATCGGGTCGAACGGCGTGACGGTCGCGTCGACGGCGTGTCAGGCGACAACCTGCACCGTGCAGACTCCGGGCAACGGACCGCAGAACGGTGTCATCGTCGCGGTGACGGCGACGAACGCGATCGGCACCTCGGATGTCGCCACCTACCCCGACACCGTGTGGTCGAACGTCATCCCCGGGGCCCCGACCGGGCTCACGGTGACTCCGGGCGACGGAAGTCTCGGCATCAGCTGGAAGGCGCCCGGATCGGGCAACGGGGCCAGCGCGGTCACGCAGTACGTCATCACCGTCGGCTCGGCGACCTATTCGGTGGGAGGCGACACCACCTCGTACACGGCGACAGGCCTGAACAACGGGCAGACCTACAAGGTCACGGTCGCGGCGGTGAACGACTTCTACGGCGCTCAGCCGGTGTGGAACTCCGCCTCGGGCTCGGGCGTGCCCGCGGGCGCGCCGGTGTTCACAGCGGGTCCCTCGGTCTCGTTCGGGGCGCCGGGACAGGCGAACGTCTCCTGGTCGGTCAACCCGAACGGAGCGGCCCTTGCATCGCTCGCCGTCGTGCCGAGTGATGGCACCTGTGCGGATGTCGGTCCCGGGTCATCCAGCGTCGCCTGTCAGGTGCCGACCGGCAAGTCGATCGACTTCACGGTCACAGCAAGGAACGCGATGGGAGCGACGACGGCGACGACTTCCGCCATGTCGCACAGCGCGCCGTCGGCCGTGACCGCTAGCTTCGCGGCGGCCCGTCCGTTCGACTTCGACGGCAGGACCACCGGCGTGTATCTTCCGACTCTCGCCTCGGCGTCGTCATCCGTAGACAGGGGCGGCAGCGTCAGCTATTCGTACGCCTTCGACGCCAAGGGCTCGGGGGCTACACCGGTCTCGATCGGCGACCACATCGTCCCGCCCGACACGAGTTCGTACGGCTCGACGATGTCCGTCTACATCGGCGCCACCGTGAGGTACTCCGACGGCACCACCTACACG
>JBQCJQ010000496.1:0-4865 GCA_051952615.1 Humibacter sp. | reverse complement strand
TCGGTCCAGATGCCGGCGGAGAGGCCGTACGGGGTGTTGTTCGCCTTGGCGATCGCCTCCGCTGGGGTGCGGAACGTGAGTACGGAGAGCACCGGCCCGAAGATCTCCTCCCTGGCGATGCGGCTCGACGTCGACACGTTGTCGAACACCGTCGGGGCGAACCAGAAGCCCTGGTCGGGGATGACGCAGTCGGCGGTCCATCGGTCGGCACCCTCCGCCTCACCGATGTCGCTGAGCTCACGGATGCGCTGCAGCTGCTCGGCGGAGTTGATCGCACCGAGATCGGTGTTCTTGTCGAGCGGGTCGCCCATGCGCAGCGTGGAGAGCCGCGACTTGAGCCGGTCGACGACCTCGTCGTGCACGTTCTCCTGCACGAGCAGCCTGCTGCCCGCGCAGCAGACGTGACCCTGGTTGAAGAAGATGCCGTTCACGATCCCCTCGACCGCCTGGTCGATCGGGGCGTCGTCGAAGACGATGTTCGCTGCCTTGCCGCCCAGCTCGAGGGTGACCTTCTTGCCCGTCCCCGCGATCGAGCGGGCGATCTCGCGACCGACCGCCGTCGACCCCGTGAAGGCGACCTTGTCGATGTCGGGGTGATTCACGAGCATCCTGCCGGTCTCGCCCGCACCCGTGACGATGTTCACGACGCCCGCCGGGAGCCCGGCCTGCTGCACGATCTCCGCGAAGAGCAGAGCAGTGAGCGGCGTCGTCTCCGCGGGCTTCAGCACGACGGTGTTGCCTGCGGCGAGCGCCGGCGCGATCTTCCACGCGAGCATGAGCAGCGGGAAGTTCCACGGGATGACCTGCCCGGCCACCCCGAGCGCCCGTGGCGCCGGGCCCAGGCCTGCGTAGTCCAGCTTGTCGGCCCATCCCGCGTAGTAGAAGAACCAGGCGGCGACGAGCGGCACGTCGACGTCGCGGCTCTCCTTGATGGGCTTGCCGTTGTCGAGGCTCTCGGCCACGGCGAGCTCGCGAGCACGCTCCTGCACGATCCGCGCGATGCGGAAGAGGTACTTGCCGCGATCGGCTCCGCTCATGCGGGACCAGACCTTGTCATAGGCCCTACGCGCTGCTTGGACGGCGAGGTCGACATCCCGCTCGTCGGCCGTCGAGATCTCGGCGAGCGTCTCCTCGCTCGCCGGGGAGATGGTGTGGAAGCCGTCGCCGTGACCGTCGACGAATTCGCCGTCGATGAAGAGACCGTACGACGGCTTGAGGCTCAGGATCGAGCGCGACTCTGGCGCAGGCGCGTAGTCGAGGAAGGTCATCGGGTCTCCTGGTCAGTCGATGGTCACGTAGTCGGCGCCCGAGTAGTGCCCGGTCGCGACCTTCTGCCGCTGCAGCAGAACGTCGTTGAGTAGGCTGGAGGCACCGAACCGGAACAGCCTCGGGTCGAGCCAGCGCTCCCCCGCCGTCTCCGCGACGGTCACGAGGTACCTGACGGCATCCTTGGACGAGCGGATGCCGCCCGCTGGCTTCACGCCCACGAACTCGCCCGTCAGCCGGTGCCAGTCGCGCACCGCCTCGAGCATGAGCAGTGTGACGGGCAGAGTCGCCGCCGGCGACACCTTTCCCGTCGACGTCTTGATGAAGTCGGCCCCCGCGAGCATCGCCAGCCAGGATGCACGGCGCACGTTGTCGTAGGTGGCGAGCTCTCCGGTCTCGAGGATCACCTTGAGGTGTGCGCTGGTTCCGTCATCCCTGCGGCACGCCTCTTTCACCGCGACGATCTCGTCGAACACCTCGCCGTATCGGCCGGCGAGGAAAGCACCGCGGTCGATGACCATGTCGATCTCGTCGGCCCCCGCCTCGACCGCGTCGGCCGTGTCGGCGAGCTTGACGCGTAGCGAGGCGCGACCGCTGGGGAAGGCGGTGGCGACGGCGGCCACGTTGATCGCGCCGCCCGCACCAGCGTGGTTGGCGCCGAGCGCCTCCACGGCGACGTGCGCGAGGTCGCCGTACACACACACCGCTGCCACCTGTGGGCAGGTCGGGTCGGACGGATCGGGCAGCACGGCCTTGGCGACCAGCGAGCGCACCTTGCCTGGCGTGTCTGCGCCCTCGAGCGTCGTGAGGTCGATGAGCGAGATGATCGTGTCGAGCGCCCAGCGCTTCGACGACGTCTTGATGGACCTCGTCGCCAGCGACGCGGCACGCTGCTCAAGGCCGACGGCGTCGACACCGGGAAGGCCGAGCGCGAAGGAGCGCAGACTGCGTTCGCTGACCTCCGAGCCGACGACGGTGCGGGCGAGATCGAGCGTCATGATGCCTCCTCGGCTGATGCGCCTGTTGCGGCGTTCCGTGCGAGCTCCGCGTCGGCCGCGCCGGAGTCGTCGAGCAGTGCGGCCGCGGTGCGGTCATCCGTGATGAGCACGGTGCACAGGGAGTTGGTGACGAGCGCGCGGGCGACCTCGTGTTTGCCCTCCCCTGCGACGACGGCGATGGCAGTCTCCGATTCCTTCAGCTTCTGGAGCGAGAGTCCGACGGTGCGGGAGTCGAGCTCGGCGTCCACGGGGACACCGTCTGCACCGACGAACCGTCCGACGACGTCACCCACCGCGCCCTTGCAGACCAGAGTCTCGACATCCGACGGCGTGAGGTAGCCGCTGTTCACGAGAGCGGAGTCAGGCCCCGCGACACCCGCGCTGAACAAATAGGCCTCGGCGTGCGCTGCTCGATCGAGCACGCCGGCGATGGCACGGTCGCGTTCGATGCTGCGCTTGGTCGCGGTGTGCTCGAGGATGGCGGGGATCGGCAGAACATGGGCGGATCCGGCGGCCTTCTGGGCGATCACCAGGGCGGTGGCCGACGCTGTGTCGCCGTACTTCGTCAGGCTGAGACCGCCGTTGATCTGCACGACTCCGACGCCGTGCGCCCACCCGCGGGGAAGGCATGCTGCGACATCGTGCATGGTCCTGCCCCAGCTGACGCCGAGGGTGCGCGGTGCCGGGCGCATGGCCGTGAGGTAGTCGGCGGCCGCCTGCGCGACACGACGCTGGAGTTCCTCAGGTGACGAGACGCCTGCAGAGGATGCCACGACGATGTCCTTCAGCCCGTATCGCTTCTTCACCGCCTGTTCGGCGAGCACGCGACGGGCCCGGGGATGCACGATCTCGATGCGGACGATGCCTGCCGTGCGCGCCTGAGCGAGCAGCCTGCCGACCTTCCACCGCGTGATGTGCAGCGCCGCGCCGATCTCGTCCTGGGTGCGCCCCTCGTCGTAGTAGAGCTCGGCGGCGCGGACGGCGAGCAGTTCGTCTGAGGAGTTCATGGCGCCTTCCAGAATAGAAAGGCGCCCACTTTTGAGCAACGCGACCCCGGTCATCCGCTCATCTGCGCACCCGTTCCGTGGGTTGAGACGCGCACAGCGCCTCTGGCGGCCCTAATGCAACGTGCGGCCCATGATGGCTCGGGTGAGGGCGGCGACGGGCTCGGCCGCTGCTCGGGGATTGGCCAGGAGGCTGAACTCCACCTCGCCGAGCTCGGGGAGTCCGAGCCGGTTGGTGACCTTGACGAGGTCGGCGGGAATGAGCGTGCGAGGGAACGGCGCGACCCCGAGCCCAGCGCGCACCGCGGCGAGCACGCCGTTCACCTCTCGCGTGTTGCAGGTGATGCGCCAGACGCGTCCGGCCGACTCGAGGGCATCGATGGCCATCTGACGGCTCAGGCTCGGGTCCTGGTAGGCGATGAGCGGCACCGGATCGGTCGGCGCGAGCTCGGTCTTGTCGAGTCCCATCCACACCATGGAGTCGACGGCCACCCTGTCGCCGTCCGTCGCGCCCGAGTTCTGCTTGATGAAGATGAGGTCGAGCTGCCCGGCCTTGAGCCTGCGTGCGAGAGGAGCTGACTGGCCGACCGTCAGCTCGAGGTTGATCTGCGGATAGGCCTGGCGGAAGTCGCGAAGGATGCTCGGCAGTTGGGTCAGCGCGAGGTCGTCGGCCGCACCGAACCGCAGCCTGCCCCGCATCGCCGTGCCGCTGAAGTAGCTGTCCGCCGCTGCGTGCGCGGCGAGGATCGTGCGAGCGAAACCGGCCATCGCGTCGCCGTTGTCGGTCAGTCGCACCTGCCTGGTGTCCCGGTCGATGAGCACGCGTCCTGCCGCCTTCTCGAGCCGCTGCACGTGCTGACTCACCGTGGGCTGGCTCAGTCCGAGACGCTCGGCCGCGCGAGTGAAGCTGCCCGTCTCCACGACGGCGAGAAAGGTGGCGAGCAGGTCGGGGTCGAACACGGCATCCACCTTACATTCACAAACGCAATGGTAGTTATAGGTCGGATTAGTTCGAGGAATGAATAGCCCGAGGATAGCGTTGTTTTTACACGCTCTTAACTTGACCGCACTCGGAACGCTTCGTGACTACCTCTCCTATAACTTCGCCTGATCCTCTGCTCACCGCCCCCGTTCCCGTGCTCACCCAGCGCCCATCATGGCGCGACTCGTTCGCATCGCTCAGGGTTCCGACCTACCGCCTCTACGCAGGTGCGCAGGTCGTCGCGACGACGGCGCTCGGCATGCAGCGCGTTGCCCAGGACTGGCTCGTGCTCGAGCTCTCCGGCAGCGTCGCCGCTGTCGGTGTCACGGTCGCCATGCAGTTCGCACCGACGCTCATCTTCGGCCTGCTCGGCGGCGTGATCGCCGACCGCTACTCCAAGCGGATGCTGCTCATGATGACCCAGACCACCGCGGCCCTGCTCGCAGCAGTGCTCGCGGTGCTCATCCTCACCGGCACCGTGCAGGTGTGGGAGATCTGGTTGATCGCCTTTCTGGTCGGCCTCGTCACGGTCGTCGACAACCCCGCCAGACAGGTCTTCGTCAACGAGGTCGTCGGACCGAAACTGCTGCGCAACGCGATCAGCCTCAACTCCTC
>JBQCJQ010000495.1:0-6106 GCA_051952615.1 Humibacter sp. | reverse complement strand
CATCCTGCGCGCGGGCGGGGATCGGTCCTCCGACGGAGGCGGTGACGGCGGCGTGGGCGTAGGCCTGGGCGCGAGCGCCTGCCAGGGCGTCGGCGAACGCCAGGTCGTCCTCGGTGTCGATGTCGATGGCGTCCGGGATGACCGCGACGCCCACTCGCCCGAAGAAGCGGTCCCCGGTGCGGCGGAACCCCTCGGCATTCATCGCGTAGAACGCGCCCGTCTCCTGGTACTGCGGTTCGCGGTCCTGCCGCATCGGGCGGAACGACGGGTCGTGGTTCACACCTTGCGCGTCGCCGTCCGCGTCGAGGCTCCACAGGAAGGCGTGCGTCTCGACCGCGGCGAACACCACGTCGCGCTCGCCCGAACGCACCCTTGAGACGGCCTCGTCGATGTCTTCGGAACGAGTGAACGGGCTGGTGGCCTGCAGGAACACGACGACCTCGGGCGTGACGCCGCCGTCGGCGAGCACGTCGAGGGCGTGCGTGACCGCACTCTCGCTCGACGCGGTGCCCGTTGAGAGCGCAGCGGGGCGGATGACCACCTCGGCGCCCGCCGCCGACGCGACCTCTGCGATCTCGGCACCATCGGTGGAGACGAGGACCCGGTCGACCGACTGCGCGGCAAGGGCGGACGCGACGGCCCGTGCGACGAGAGGGACACCGTCGACCTCGCGCAGGTTCTTCCCCGGCACGCCGACGGAGCCCGCCCTGGCAGGGATCACGGCGACAACGCGATCGGAGGCAGACGACATGCGGTCACGCTAGGAAGCCAGCGGGTCGCGACGGTGGCGCCTGAGTGAACGGACAGGAAAGCAGACGTGGCCGTATGCGCTTTTTCAGCTTGAGCATAGGCGGTGGCATGCTCGCGCATAGACAGCGGCAGCGTACCGACGATCGTGGCCTCGATTGGACGGAAGCGGATGCCTCGCGTACGATTGACCTTTGGTGTCCGCTCCACTGCGGTGCGGCATCCGTAGTTGAGCCCTCCACCTGCGGCGTTCCCGATTCATCGGATCGGCAACACCCGACCGGAGCGGGATTCACGAACCACCCAACCACGAGACAAGAAAGCAGCCACTACTGTGACGCGCACTTTCAGCCCCAAGGCATCCGAGATCCAGCGCGACTGGGTCGTCATCGACGCCACCGATGTCGTGCTCGGCCGTCTGGCCAGCCACACCGCGGCCATCCTCCGCGGCAAGAACAAGCCGACGTTCGCCCCCCACGTCGACACCGGTGACTTCGTCATCATCATCAACGCAGACAAGGTGGCCCTCACCGGCCAGAAGGCTCTGCAGAAGAAGGCCTACCGCCACTCCGGCTACCCGGGCGGGCTGTCGGCCGTCACGTACTCCGAGCTTCTCGAGAAGAACCCGGTCCGCGCCGTCGAGAAGGCCGTTCGCGGCATGCTGCCGAAGAACTCCATCGGCCGTGCACAGCTGCGCAAGCTCAAGGTCTACACCGGTTCCGAGCACCCGCACGCCGCTCAGCAGCCGAAGCCCTACACCCTCGACCAGGTCGCCCAGTAAGCACCGGTTCCCAGAACTCTTCTCTTCTTTCAGACAAGGACTAAACCATCGTGGCGAAGATCTCCGACCAGCTCGAGGCGCAGGACGCCCTGCAGAGCTTCACGACCGAAACCCCGGCAACCGAGGCGCCCGCGGCGACGCCTCGCCCGGTTCTCAACGTTCCCGGTGCGGCCGTCGGCCGTCGCAAGCAGGCCATCGCCCGCGTGCGCCTCGTTCCGGGCTCCGGCTCCATCACGGTCAACGGCCGTGAGTTCGCGGACTACTTCCCGAACAAGCTGCACCAGCAGCTCATCACCGACCCGTTCAAGGTGCTCGACCTGCTCGGCAGCTACGACGTGATCGCCCGCATCACCGGCGGTGGCCCCTCCGGTCAGGCCGGCGCCCTGCGTCTCGGCATCGCCCGCGCCCTCAACGAGATCGACGCGGAGAACAACCGTCCGACCCTGAAGAAGTCCGGCTTCCTGAGCCGCGACGCCCGGGTCAAGGAGCGCAAGAAGGCCGGTCTCAAGAAGGCCCGCAAGGCACCGCAGTACTCGAAGCGCTGATCCAGCGCTCGTCGGCTACGGCATCGATGGCACGGCTTTTCGGTACGGATGGTGTTCGCGGTCTCGCGAACGCGGAGTTGACGGCGGATCTCGCGCTGGGCGTCGCCCAGGCGACGGCCGTCGTTCTCGGGCAGGGACGAAGCGCAGAGGCACGACGCGCCCAGGGCAAACGCCCTGTGGCCGTCGTGGCTCGCGATCCCCGTGTTTCGGGTGAGTTCCTGATCGCAGCGGTCGCTGCCGGGCTCGCGAGCTCGGGCGTCGACGTGCTCGACGCCGGGGTCATCCCGACGCCCGCCGCGGCGTTCTTGATCGCCGACATCGGCGCGGACTTCGGCGTGATGATCTCCGCGTCGCACAATCCCGCGCCCGACAACGGCATCAAGATCTTCGCCCGCGGCGGCACGAAGCTCCCCGACATCGTCGAGGATCGCATCGAGGCCGCGCTCGACAAGCCGAAGCTCACGCCGACGGGTGCGGACGTCGGGCGCATCCGCCGCTTCGCCGACGCCGAAGACCGCTACGTTCTGCATCTGCTCGGCAGCCTGCCGCACCGGCTCGACGGCATCCACGTGCTGATCGACTGCGCGAACGGTGCCGCAGCCGGCATTTCGCCCGAGGTGTTCACGGATGCGGGCGCCCGCGTCACCGTGATCGGTGACGACCCGGACGGCATCAACATCAACGACGGCGTCGGGTCGACTCACATCGACAAGCTCGCCAAGGCGGTCGTCGAACACGGCGCCGACGTGGGAATCGCCCACGACGGAGACGCGGATCGATGCCTCGCGGTCGACGCGGACGGCAACATCGTCGACGGCGACCAGATCATGGCGATCCTGGCGCTCAGCATGGCGGAGCGCGGCAAGCTGAACCAGAACACCCTGGTCACCACGGTGATGAGCAACCTCGGCCTGCGGCTGGCGATGGCCAAGCACGGCATCGATGTCGTGCAGACCAGCGTCGGTGACAGGTACGTGCTCGAGCGGATGAACGAGAACGGCTTCTCGCTCGGCGGTGAGCAGTCCGGTCACGTCATCATGAGCGAGTTCGCGACGACGGGCGACGGCATCCTCACCGGTCTGCACCTGGTGAGCGAGATGGCGCGCAAGGGCAAGCCGCTCTCCGAGCTGGCCGCCTGCATGACCGTCTATCCGCAGATCCTGGTCAACGTGCGCGGGGTCGACCATCTCCGCCTGCACGAGGACGAGGTGATCGCGCAGGCGATCGCGGATGCCGAGGCCGAGCTCGGCCAGACCGGACGCGTTCTGCTTCGTCCTTCCGGCACCGAGCCCATGGTCCGCGTCATGGTGGAGGCCGCCGACCAGGCGACCGCCGACCACCACGCGCACACGCTCGCCGAGGTCGTGCGGGTCCGCCTCACCCTCTGAGCGCCCGCAGCGTCGATTTGTGGGCCCGTCGTGTCGCTTCCACGCGCGGAAGCGACATCACGCGACCACTTTCGTGCCGGATCGGGGATGGTATCGCGATGGTGCCGTCGTGCCCTCGCGACCTACTCGGCGCTCGGCGCGCCGGTGGAGTTCCTCTAGCCGCCCCGCTCGGGCCGAATTCAGTACCGCCACGCGGTGACCCTAAACTTGTGGCCCATGGCGAAGCACGGTGACGAGCACACGACGCCGTTCCTCGAACTCTCCCGCTCCGACTGGGCGGATCTCGCGCAGAGCACACCGCAACCTCTCACCGAGGCGGAGATCGTGCAGTTGCGGGGTCTCGGCGATCCGCTCGACCTGCGCGAGGTCGCCGAGGTCTACCTGCCACTCAGCCGGCTGCTCAGCATGTACGCGGAGGGCACGCAGCGCCTGCACCGGGCCACCAGCGACTTCCTCGGAGAGCGAACCGGCCGCACGCCGTTCGTGATCGGTGTCGCCGGATCGGTGGCGGTCGGCAACTCCACCACCGCGCGCCTGCTACGGGAGCTGCTCACTCGATGGCCCACCACGCCGCACGTGCAACTCGTCACGACCGACGGGTTCCTTTACCCGAACGCCGAGCTCGAACGACGCGGTCTCATGGAGCGCAAGGGGTTCCCGGAGTCCTACGACCAGAAGGCCCTGCTGCGTTTCGTCACCGCGATCAAGAGCGGTGCCGACGAGGTGCGTGCGCCCTTCTACTCCCACCTGAGCTACGACATCGTGCCGGATGCACAGGTCATCGTTCGCCATCCCGACGTGCTCATCGTCGAGGGCCTCAACGTGCTGCAGCCGGCGACCGGCAAGCGGCCCCTCGCGGTGAGCGACCTGTTCGACTACAGCGTCTACGTGGATGCCCGACGACGAGACATCGAGCGCTGGTACGTCGAACGGTTCCTGAAGCTCCAGCGCGGAGCCTTCGCCGATCCGAAGTCGTACTTCCACCGCTACGCGAGCCTGAACGAGGAGCAGGCCCGCGAACGGGCACTCTCGATCTGGCAGGCCATCAACGAGCCGAACCTGCTGCAGAACATCCGTCCGACGCGCGCTCGCGCCAAGCTCGTGCTCCGCAAGGGCGGCGACCACACGGTGTCGTCCGTGCTCCTCCGCAAGCTGTAGGCCGCTGGCCGCTCCGGTACCGTCTTTCCGGTCTCTCCCGGCCCTCCGCGCCACCTCTCCCGGTCCACCCCGCCACCTCTCCCGGCTCTCCGCGTTACCCCCCCCCGGGCCCTCCCCGCCACCTACTGCGCCATTTGCGCGCTATTGCGCCAGCGCGGATGGCGCGGTTGAGCGCAAGTGGCGCAATGGCGGGGGAGGGGTCGCGGGCAAACCCCTCGGTGGTCGAGCTTCGCGCTCGACCCGCTCGGTCGCCTCGGCCGAGGACGCGAGCGTTCTCAGCTCTCGGCTCCGTCGCCGGTAGACTCGGACGCCATGTGCGGAATCGTCGGATACGTCGGCAGCGACCGGTCCCTTGAGGTGCTGCTCGGCGGGCTGAAGCGGCTGGAGTACCGCGGCTACGACTCCGCGGGTGTCGCCGTGATCGACGGCTCCGGCGAGCTGAACGTCGCCAAGCGTGCGGGAAAACTCAGCGTGCTCGAGGACGAGCTGCAGCGGCATCCGATCGCGGACGGCGCTACCGGCATCGGCCACACGCGCTGGGCGACCCACGGTGGACCGACCGACCGCAACGCGCACCCGCACCTCGGTGACGACGGCAAGCTCGCGGTCATCCACAACGGAATCATCGAGAACTTCGCCGCGCTGCGCGAGGAGCTCGCCGGCGAGGGCTTCGAGTTCG
The DNA here is from genome assembly GCA_051952615.1 of Humibacter sp. GTDB lineage: Bacteria > Actinomycetota > Actinomycetes > Actinomycetales > Microbacteriaceae > Humibacter. The sequence continues at coordinate 808 of JBQCJQ010000495.1, read as the reverse complement.
CCAGCGAGACCGACACCGAGGTGGCCGCTCTGCTGCTCGGGCGCGAGTACCGCCGCACGGGCGACCTGGTCGAGGCCTTCCGCGCCGTGGCGTCCCGCCTCGACGGTGCCTTCACGCTGCTCGCCGTGCACCGCGATCAGCCGGGCGTCGTGGTCGGCGCTCGCCGCAACTCCCCGCTGGTGATCGGCCTGGGCGACGGCGAGAACTTCCTCGGCTCGGATGTCGCAGCCTTCGTCGAACACACGCGTCGCGCCGTCGCGATCGGCCAGGACCAGATCGTGGTCATCACGCCGACCGAGGTGACCGTCACCGACTTCGACGGAAACGGCGTCGACGTCGAGCCGTTCGAGGTGGCATGGGACGCCTCCGCAGCAGACAAGGGCGGGTGGTCCAGCTTCATGGCGAAGGAGATCGCCGAGGAGCCGGATGCCGTTGCCAACACCCTGCGCGGGCGCATCCACGACGACGCGGCGGTCATCCCCGAGTTGGCGGACCTCGACGAGCTGCTCACCGGCATCGACCGCATCACGATCATCGCCTGCGGCACGGCGTCGTACGCGGGTCAGGTCGGTGCGTACGCGATCGAGAAGTGGGCGCGCATCCCCGTCGAGGTCGAGCTCAGCCACGAGTTCCGCTACCGCGACCCCGTCATCACGCCGTCGACCCTCGTGGTCTCGATCAGTCAGTCCGGCGAGACGATGGACACCCTGATGGCGGTGAAGTTCGCGCGCGAGGCCGGTGCGAAGACCCTGTCGATCTGCAACACGCAGGGCGCGACCATCCCTCGCGAGTCGGACGGAGCCGTGTA
>JBQCJQ010000494.1:0-2597 GCA_051952615.1 Humibacter sp. | reverse complement strand
CTCTGTCGAGGTGGGCGTACGGATGGCCTTGAGAACTGATCGGCCGTCCGAGTCGCGCATGCACACCGTCTCGGGTCCGGGGATGGTGGCCAGATCGTCGTTCTCCATTGAGCACTCCATGTGTCCGAGCAGGAATCCGGTATGTCTGTTCAGGGTATTTGTGCCTTGTTTTGCTCGATGCTAGTGATACTTTCGCCGATTGGCAAGCAAAAGCCCTGAGTGTGTCGCCGATAAGATGACCGACAGCCAACGCAGTATGGTGAGCGCGGAGAGGAAACCGATGTCTGATCAGGAGAGGCGGGCTTCGTCCACAAACGGCTCCGCTCCCGGCATCGGCGCAGTGCTCCAGATCTTCCGCGACGGGCGAGCCCGCACCAAGGCCGAACTCAGCACCACAACGGGCCTGGCTCGCTCGACGGTCTCGTCACGCGTTGACGCGCTTCTCGCGGCCGGACTCCTCTCGCCGGCCGGCGAGGCTGCGTCATCCGGCGGCCGTCCTCCCGCGCGTCTCGCGTTCAACCCGGGGGCCAGGGTCGTCGTCGCCGCCGATCTCGGCGCCGCTCACGGACTCGTCACCGTCTGCGACCTGACGGGGGCAGTGCTCGCGAGCGAGCGTCGCGAACTCTCCATCGCCCTCGGTCCGGAGAAGGTGCTCGACTGGCTCATCACCGCGGCGACGAGCGCGTTGGCCGAAAGCGGACACAAGCTGTCCGAGGTCGCCGGCGTCGGCATCGGGGTTCCCGGTCCCGTCGAGCACTCGACCGGGCGACCGAACAAGCCGCCGATCATGCCGGGCTGGGACGGCTTCGACATCCCCGGGTTCGTGGAGCAACGCTTCGCCGGCCCGGTTCTCGTCGACAACGACGTCAACGTGCTGGCCCTCGGTGAGCAGGTCACCGTGTGGCCCGACGTCGAGGACCTGTTGTTCGTCAAGGTCTCGACCGGCATCGGCGCAGGCATCATCAGCGGGGGCCGTCTGCAGCGCGGGGCGCAGGGAACCGCTGGCGACATCGGGCACGTGCAGGTGCCTCATTCGAACGACCCCGAACGACAAGCCGACGACGATCGCGATCTCGAGGCGATCGCCGGAGGCATGGCGCTGGCTGCCGAGCTCTCCACGGAATCCCGCAGCGTCGTCACCAGCGCCGACGTGGTCGGGCTGCTCGACAACGGCGATCGGGACGCCATCCGCGCAGTACGCCAGGCGGGCCGCGCGGTCGGTGAGGTCTTGGCAACATCGGTAAACCTTCTCAATCCGTCGGTCATCGTTATCGGGGGAAGCGTCGGCAACTCGGGTGAGCACCTGCTGGCGGGCATCCGCGAAGTCGTCTACCGCAGGTCGACGCCGCTGGCCACGCAGCACCTCACGATCGTGCAGTCACGTGCTGGGGCGCTCGGCGGCGCCATCGGGGCTGCCCACCTGGTCATCGACCACGTGCTGTCACCCGAGCGCATCGACGACGCGTTGCGGGGATGAACGCCACGCCGCGACCCGCGACGTGCGGTGCAAAGTGCGGTTACGAACCCAGAAGACGGTTCGTGATCGCCTGAACGTCGCCGTCGAGCCGGTCGAGACGCTTGTTCACCGCGGCCACCTCGTGCTTCACGCCGTCGAGTTCTCCGCGCATCTCGGCGCGGAGACCACCGAGCTCACCGCGCATCTCGGCGCGTAGCCCACCCACCTCCGCGCGGATGACCCGCGAAAGGCTCGTAACCACCAACGTGAATCCGCCCAACACTGCGGCAGCGAAGACGCCGATCAGCGTCCAGGCCTGGGGTTCGGTCACGATCACTCCTCCATTCTTGCTGATGCACATCACCGTGTCACCGGCTGACGGCCGATGTGATGGTCCGGGGTGCATCTGTGGGATTAGGAGCGTTTGCTGCGACTGGGGAGGAGAAGTCGAGCGAGATCGACGGAAACGCAGTCACACCTGGCGGACGCGGCGCCCCAGGCGCGGCAGAATAAAACGATGACCGACACGATGCTCTCTCTCTTCGAGGAGGAGCTGTCGGCCGGCATCCAAGGCACGTCGAACCCGGTGACCGCTCCGGCGCCGCGGCCTCTGCTTCCGCACGAGCGGCGCATCCTGGCCCACTCGTCCGATCGGGTCGCGTGGCTGCGTGCCAGGTCCCGCGGCATCACGGCGACAGACGTGGCGAAGCTCTCGACTCCGGCATCCGTGATGGCTGCGGCACGGCAGAAGGTGCATGGCTCGGGTTTCACCGGCAACGTGTACACGGAGCACGGCAAGGCTCGGGAGCCGAAGATCGCGGCCTGGATGACACGCGAATACGGCATCGATCCGAGCGACGCCCTCTTCCACGCGGCACGCGACCGTCGTCATCTCGCGACGCCGGACGGGCTGGCCCTCCGGCCGGATGGGCGGCTCGAGCTCGCAGAGATCAAGACGACGAACAAGCCATGGCGGAGCATCCCACGGCACTATCTGCGGCAGGTGTGGTGGCAGCAGTACGTGCTCGGAGCGGAGCGCACGCTCTTCGTCTGGGAGCGCCACGACGGCTTCGTGCCCGTCGGCGACCCGGAGTGCCGGTGGATCGATCGCGACGAGAACGAGATCGCTTCGCTGCTCTCA
>JBQCJQ010000493.1:0-2007 GCA_051952615.1 Humibacter sp. | reverse complement strand
CTCCCGCGAGGCCTCGATGTCGTCGTGCGAACGGCCGATGAAGTTCCACCACATCACGATCTGCTCGCCGAGCGGCTCGCCGCCCAGAAGCAGCACGCGGGCGCCGCCGACGGACGAGAGCCGAAGTAGATCGTGCCCGGGCGGAACGTAGGCGAGATGGCGATGGGGCACCTCGACGCCCTCGACCATGATGTCGCCGAGGTCGAGCAGGATGCCGTGCTCGAAGTCCGCCCGAACGTCGAGCAGCACCGACGCTCCGGCATCCAGATCGAGTTGAGCGCCGAGCAGCGGACTGAACACCGTCGCCTCGGCCGAGGCTCCCGCCAGCTCGCCGATGAAGACGCGGGCGACGGCATCCCCGATCCGCACCGGCGTCGGCACCGTGCGCTCGAAGAAGGGCGCCTGGTCGCGCCAGGCATCAGGAAGCGCGAGCCACAGTTGTGCGCCGTGGAGCACCGTCGTCTCCGGCGTGGAGTCCTCGGAGTGGCTGATGCCGTGGCCCGCCGTCATGAGGTTGAGTTCGCCGGGTCGCACCATTGCGTGCGAGCCGACGCAGTCGCGGAGCTCGATCTCACCCTGGAACAGCCAGCTCACCGTCTGCAGGCCCGTGTGCGGGTGAGGCGGCACCCGCATGCCGCCCGTGATCGACACGTCGTCCGGTCCGTAGTGGTCGAGGAAGCACCAGCCACCGATGGTGGACTTCTTGCGCTGTGGCAGCGTGCGGTGAACGGGCATCGCGCGAGGGCCGCCGAGGGGGACATCCCGTGGCTCCAGCAGGACGATGCCGCCGGCATCCGACCCACCCAGCGTGCGCTCGCCGTCTAAGGTCGCAATCCCCGCCAGGCCCTGCGCCGGCCGCGGTGCGTCGCACTGCGCGACGAGTTCGGCTGGATGCCGCTCGAGGTTGCTCATGTGCGGCATCCTAGGCGCGCCGACACCCCTTGCGCCGCCCGTGCTCGTTGCACCCGAGCGGCCACGGTCCAGTGGTATTTCCGACTGGGTAACAGGGCCCTAACGAACTGGGCAGACAGCTCGTTTTCCCCGTGGCCTGAGGGACCTCTCACCCCTACGATTGACACATGCCGCGCCGCCGCCTCGCTCATGTTGTCATGGCCTCTGCCGTCGCCCTTCTGACCGTCGCGGCACTCGCCGGATGCGCAGAGAACTCCACCAAGGCCGTCACGAACTACAAGGGCGAGCCGAAGGGTGTCGAGGCGCCGCCGAGCAGTGCGGGCGGAGCGCCGTTCTCGGTCTGGCTCAAAGGCGGCGACCAGTTCACCGTCACGCTGTACGGCAGCTCGACGTGCCCGCCGATCGCGAGCAGCTACAAGCTCACCGGCCACAACAAGGTGCAGCTGACCATTCCCCAGCCCGACGCGAGCAAGCCGTGCACCATGGACTACGTGCCGCACACCACGGTGTTCGCCACCTCGAACACGATCGACCGCAACGCGGATGTCTCGATCAGCGGCCAAGGCCAGAGCTGGGTGCTGAAGGCGATGGCGTCGAAGTAGGGCAACTCAATCGACCGCGTGCCGACAGCGCATCATCGGCGCACGAGCAACTCGCCGACCTGACAGTCGAGCGCGGCGCAAATCGCCTCGAGAGTTGAATAGCGGATCGCCTTCGCCCGGTCGTTCTTGAGGACCGACAGATTGACGATGCTGACCCCGACGAGCTCACTGAGTCTGGTAAGCGTCATTCCCCGCTCGGCCAGCAGCTCATCGAGGCGACAGTGGATGCCGGTCGCTGCGTCTTCTGTCTCAGCCGACGTCACCTACACAAGCCCTTCTGTATCGCGCTGCAATGCAGCACCGACACGAAACGCCATGCCGATCAGGATCAGCAGGATGCCGATTCCGATGAAGCTGAGGTCGAAGCGACCCGCGAGTGGCCATGCTCCACGCGAATTGGTGCCGTAATCGTAGGCCTGCACCACAGCAACCCCATTGGTGAGCAGTACGAACGCCTGCGCGATCACCCCACCGGAAAGAATCACAATGCCGC
>JBQCJQ010000492.1:0-2129 GCA_051952615.1 Humibacter sp. | reverse complement strand
AACGCGGCCGAAGAGGTCGAGCTCGCGATGCGGATCGAGGCCGGTCTGTTCGCCGAGGAGAAACTCGGCGCGATGACCGATCAGGAGAAGAGGTCGCAGCTGGGCCACGATCTCGGTTGGGTCGCCCGTGACGGCCAGCGTGCCAAGAGCCACCTGCTGGGCGCGAACCTGCGCCTCGTGGTGTCGCTGGCGAAGCGCTACACGGGTCGTGGCATGCAGTTCCTCGACCTGATCCAGGAGGGAAACCTCGGTCTGATCCGTGCCGTCGAGAAGTTCGACTACACGAAGGGCTTCAAGTTCTCCACCTACGCGACATGGTGGATCCGTCAGGCGATCACGCGCGCCATGGCCGACCAGGCCCGTACGATCCGCATCCCGGTGCACATGGTCGAGGTCATCAACAAGCTCGCCAGGGTGCAGCGGCAGATGCTGCAGGACCTGGGTCGCGAGCCCACGCCAGAGGAGCTCTCGAAGGAGCTCGACATGACCCCCGAGAAGGTCATCGAGGTGCAGAAGTACGGCCGCGAGCCGATCTCGCTGCACACTCCTCTCGGTGAGGACGGCGACAGCGAGTTCGGTGACCTCATCGAGGACACCGAGGCGGTCGTGCCGGCGGACGCGGTCGGTTTCACGATGCTGCAGAAGCAGCTCGAGAGCCTGCTCGACTCGCTCTCGGAGCGCGAGGCGGGAGTCATCCGCATGCGCTTCGGCCTCGGTGACGGGATGCCCAAGACGCTCGACCAGATCGGCGACACGTTCGGGGTGACGCGCGAGCGCATCCGTCAGATCGAGTCGAAGACGATGGCCAAGCTGCGTCACCCGTCCCGTTCGCAGTCGCTGCGGGACTACCTTGAGTGAGATCGCGCAGCCGAGCGCGAATGCCGGCAAGCAGCTGACCATCGCCGTCGACGGCGTCGAGTACCAGCGCATCCCGATCAAGACGCCGCTGGTGGTCACGGGCGACGACCTCGTCGCCGTGGTCACCGCCGCGGCGCGTCCCGAGCTGAAGAGCGGCGACGTGCTCTTCGTGACCGAGAAGATCGTCGGCATCACCCAGGGACGCTCGTACCCGATCGAAGACATCGAGCCGCGCAAGCTCGCGGTGACGCTGTCGCGCTACGTGCAGAAGACGCCGCACGGCATCGGTCTCGGCATGCCGGAGACCATGGAGATGGCTCTGCGCGAATGCGGGACCCCGCGGATACTGCTCGCCGCCGCCGTCGCCGCCGTGACGAAGAAGCTGGGCCGCAAGGGCGACTTCTACCGCATCGCCGGTCCGAAGGCCCGCGGCATCGACGGACCGACGGAGGGCACCATCCCTCCGTACGACTCGCAGGTCGTTCTGGCACCCGCGCAGCCGAAGAAGGTGGCGGCGCAGCTCAGCGCTGCGCTGGGCGGAGTTGATGTCGCGATCGTCGACATCAACGACCTCGGCGGCAACATCCTCGGTTCGACGCTCGGCTCGAAGCGCGACGCGGAGCTCGTGCGCATCCTGGGCGACAACCCGCTCGGCCAGGGCACGCAGAGCACTCCGATGGGGATCGTCCGGGCCAGCTGACGCATGCGCAGACGGATCACGCTCTCGCGCGCGACTCTGCACGACGCCCTTGACTCCGTCGTGTCCGAGCGCGGCTCGCGCGACGTGCTGCTCGATCTTCGTGCCGACGCCTACGGGCACGGAGCCGACGAGGTCGCGAGCATGGCAGGGGAACACGGCATCGAGCGGTTCATCCGTACCGATGCGGCCGCGCACACCGGACTGCCCGACGAGGTGGTCGCGGACACCGTGTACGGCACCGCGGAGGGCGCTGTCCCCGTCATGACGGTCACCGGCGAGGTGGTCGCGTGCAAGCGGGTGCCGGCAGGGAGCGCCGTCTCCTACGGCTACACCTACCGGGTAGCCTCCGATTCGAACCTCGCGCTCGTAGGCCTCGGCTACGCCGACGGCGTTCCCCGGGCGGGGTCGAACAAGGCGCAGGTTCTGCTTCGTGACGGCCGGCACGTGCTGGCGGGGCGTGTGGCGATGGACCAGTTCATGGTCGACCTCGGCGACGACCTGGCCCGACCCGGCGATGACGTCGTCCTGTGGGGAGCGCAGGACGGTGCGCCGACACCGCTCGACTGGGCCG
>JBQCJQ010000491.1:0-10574 GCA_051952615.1 Humibacter sp. | reverse complement strand
ACGACGGGAACAGTCGCGGAGCGGGGCCGCCTCGCGGCACTCCTCGAACTCGGCGCAGGTTTCCACCCTGATCTGACCGGCCGCGAGAATGTCGTCCTCAACGCGTCGGTGCTCGGGCTCAGTCGCGAGGAGACGGAGGCGCGGTTTGACGACATCGTCGCTTTTGCGTCCATCGGCGACTTCATCGACACGCAGGTGAAGTTATATTCCAACCGCATTTATTTGCGGCTCGCATTCGCCGTCGCGGTGCACACCGACCCCGATGTCCTGCTGGTCGATGAAGTGCTCGCGGTCGGCGACGAAGCCTTCCAACGCAAGTGCATGGACCGCATTCGCGAGTTCCAGCGCGAAGGGCGGACGATCATCCTTGTGAGCCACTCCCTCGACCAGGTCGTAGACCTCTGTGGGCGTTGCGTGCTCCTGGATAAAGGGCGGGTACTCTTCGACGGACATCCGTCCATCGCGGTAAGCCGCTTCCGTGATCTCCTCGAGGAGCGACGCATAGCCGAGAAGGAGAATGCAACCGCTGAGGAAAGGCGGACTGGCGCCGTGACCGCGGTCTCCGCGAACGCCGCGGGCCGTGCGATTGGCGAAGTCATGAAGCCAGGCGATGATCTTGAGCTCCGTGTCACCGTTGTCGCTGATCGGTTGGAGTCGTGGGCGTGCAGGGTCCAGATCGATGACCCGATGGGACAGAAAGTCTTCGTCACGGGCACCGACTGGCTCGACACACCCGTGCCGTCAGTCTCGGGTGAATGCGAAGTCACCTTCGTCCTGAGGAGCCCTGCCTTCGGCGGAGGCAAGTACTTCGTGAACGTGGCGTTGCTCGATGAGAGCGGCCGAACGCTTTACAACATCATGCAGGTGACGTCCTTCAATGTCGAACCCACGCCTGGCACCGTCGGCTACGTGCGGATCGACGTCGAGGCGCGGGCATCCGCCGCACCCAACCACTAAGACTCACGGCTCGACGTGCAACGCTAGTGAGAGGCCGATAGGCATTCCTCCACGATCCGAATCTCGGATGACATCTACGCACCCAACCGCCTCGTGCGGTAATCCGCGACCCGTCAGGGAAATCCGGAAGACGAGTTCGCCTCTCGTGCGTCAGCCGCATCGTCGACACCGCGCCGGGTCCGTTCGACCCCGTCATCTACACCCCAACCCCCATGTCCGCCGCTGCGGCGGCGGGACGACCGACGTGGAGCGCGTCACTGTTGCCATCGGGGTCCCGCTCGAGCAGTCCGTCGGGCTTGTTCGGCGACGAGATCGAGTTCGCCTTGTAGCGCACTGCATCGATGAGCTCCCGGTACTGCGCATGCGGTGTCGCGGCGTCGCGCGGCAACTCTCGATCAGCCTCGGGCATGACTTCCGTTCCGATACGGCTGGGGGTCTCCGCGACGTCGGTGGATCTGAAGTCCGATCCAAGGCCGCTGAACGCACACTTCGACACCCGGCTGCTCGGGTCGCGGAGGCGAGCACCGAACTGAGGGGCGTCGCCTGAACGCGCTGGATTACTGTGTCAATCTGATCCAGAATCGACTCGGCTCGGGCCCACGGAAGGTCGACTACGGCGCGGGTGTCGTCCCCTTGTCGACGATGCAGCCGCGGGCATGGAACCGAGCGTCCTGAGACACGGACCGCCAGTCTCGTGCCTGTCGTCGGTGACCTCGACGAGTAGGTCTGTCCTGCGCGCCGTCGAAGCGTCGAAGGCGGAGATCGCGGCCGAACACGACGCCGACCGCGCTGCAGTGGCGAGACTGGACGAGGAACTGGCAGCGTTGCGAGGGCTGCGGTCCACCGGCCCCCGCCGCCATCGGATGCGGTGCGCGGGTGTTCGCAGCCGCTAGGCGAGCGGGCGCACCTGCTCCAGACGAGGGTGCGTTCGGTCCTTCTCCGAAAGCTCGGCGTCCTCCAGCGCGATCGGCCAGGGGATCGCGACCGTCTCGTCCGCGAGATTGAGGAACGAGTAGTCGTCGACCTTGTCGGCGCTCCAGTGGTCATTGACCATGTACGTGTAGGCCGTGTTGGGCTCAAGGGTCTGATACGAATTGCCGACGCCGCGCGGCACGTAGATGGCCGTCGATGGGTCGATCTCCGCCGTGAAGACGGTCCCGAAGGAATCGCCGGCGCGCAGGTCAACCCAGGCCCCGAAAACCGATCCCACCGCGGTGGAGATGAACTTGTCCCACGGCTCAGCATGAATACCCCGCGTGGTGCCGACCGCATCGTTGAAGGAGATGTTGTTCTGCACCGGACCGAAGTCGGGCAGCCCCAGCGCAATCATCTTCTCCCGCTGCCAGTTCTCCTTGAACCAGCCACGGTTGTCGCCATGCACGGGCAGGTCGAAGAGCAGCATCCCCGGAATGTTCGTCTCTCGGACCGCCAAAGTCTTGCCGTACTCCAACGCCATCACTTGTCTCCTGCGAACGGGGAGGCGGCCATGAGCTCGCGGATCCGGGATGCATCGCCCCAGATGCCGGGAGAGTCGTAGGGGCGGTCGGGGAACGCGCCGTACGTCAGCTTCAGCCCAAGCCGGTTCTCCTCGATGAAGCGCTCGACTCGCGACGCCAGCGACTCAGGCTCTCCCGAACTGGTGTTGATCACGCCGGTAACGCCCGGGGTCGTCGATGCGACGGCGATCTGCCGACCGAGCTCCGCGACGTCGATGAAGTCGTAGAGCGTCTTGCCAGTCGTGAACGGGAAGTCGACGTCGCCACGGTCGGCCGCTTCGAGCAGCTTTGCGAAGATGGAGCGATTCCTGCGATCGTCGCCGAGGATGTAATAGGCCCGCAACCATGCGTACTCGACGTGGCCGCTCAGCGTGCGCAGCGTGGCACGCCGCAGAGCGTCCTTCGAGATACCGTACAGCGTAACGGGGGCGGTTGGCGTGTCGGCGTCGATGGCGCCCTCCCAGTAGCCCACCTCGTGCATCGTGCCGAGCGCCGCGATGCGTGGCACGCCGGCATCGGCCGCGTCGACGAGGAACCGGTAGTGAGCCGACAGGTTCGTCATATGAGACGGCGCGTCATGCACGAATCCGTCCTGCCACGCGAGGTGGATGACCGCGGCGAGGGCGCCGAGATCGCACACGTCGCTCAACGTGAAACAGGGATCCAGAACGTCCGCGACGACCACCGACGCCCGATCGTCGAGCTCCGGGACGTGCCGGTCGCTGCGGACCACCGCGATCGGCCTGTACCCGAGGTCGGCGACGGCGCGCACGACGTGCGGCCCGACGTAGCCACCGGCACCCGTCACGATCACCTGTTCCGTCATCGTCCCAGCCTCATCTCAAATGTCCACGGGGTAACCAAAGCGTGCGGCTTCCTCCCACCTCGCGGGGCGGATGTTCGTGGAGATCGGCTCCGCTCCGGCGAAGAACGCACGGATGTCGCCGAGCACATCGCACGAGTCGGTGTCGATCTCGGTGGTGAAGCCGCGCCAATGGGCGGTGCACAGTTCGTAGGCCGCGGAACGAATAGCGACGGTGACGACGTCGTCGTCCACCGCCTCCCAGTCGAACCCACCATCGAGAACCGCGTACCCGGCGCGGCTCGCGGCCGCACGCACGAGTGAGCTGACCGCACGGATCTGCGCGCTTTCGAGACTGCCTGATCGCAAGAACCCGTCGACGTTCCAGCGGAACATGGGCGAGCGGTGTTCAACGATGTGCTGATTGGTCCAGTCGGCGATGTCCTTATGCGACACGATCCCGGCCGCGAGCGTCGAGCCGCGCCCCGCGTGGAAAACGAAAGCCCCCTGCGCCAGAACATGGCGGTATCCGGCGCTGGTGGCTCTCGCCGACCAGTCGGATTCCTCGCCGTAACCTCGCCCGAATATCGGATCCATCAACCCCACGATCGGGAGCACACGAACGGGAACCAGCATCGCGAACGAAATGCCCGCCGGGATCTCCAGCGCCTCAGTCCGGAACTCTTGGAACAGGGCTTCCCCTACGTGATCGGTCACCTTCTGGCTCTCGGGGAACAGATCGATTCCGCAGGGGAGCGAGTAGGGAGCGACGTTGGTGGACCACGCAGTCACCGAGGCCGCATCGGGGTTGGCGGCCGCGACATGCAAAAGAGTCCGCACGGAACCGCTGGCGTAGATCACGTCGGAGTTGGAGATGATGACGTAGTCGTACCCCAGGCGTTCCGCGGTCGCTAGGCCGAGGTTCACGTTGCGCGGTATGCCGACATTGCGTGGCGAACGATAGTAAACCGCTCCGTATTCGCGGGCGAGATCTGCCAGGTGCTCGCTAAAGCCGGGTTCCGGGCTCGCGTCGTCGAGGACAAGGACGTCCAGATCGAAATCCTCGTGATCGATCCCCGAAATGGATTCCATCGTGCGGCGCGCGAACTCTCGCCCGTTGTAGAACGTTACGGCCAGCAGCACTCGCGGGCTGTCCCCGGCGGTCACCGCCCCATCATCCTCTTGGCCCGCCGAGCCACCACGTACAGCGTGTGATTCTTCCGGAACACGTGCTCGGCTCGACGCCGCGGGTCCATGGCGCGTTTGAGTTGGACAAGTTCACCCTGCAGCTTGGCGATGCGCTCCTCACGCTCGAGAAGTGCACGCGTGAGTTCGATGGCACGGATATTCGCGACTTCCGCGTCGCGCAGAGCCTGCTCTAACGAAACGGCGTCGACGACCGACGACGACAATTCCTGTCTCTCCTCCACCGACACACCTCTCGTTCTCAGGACGCGCTGGCCCGTCGGGCCAGGCCGCCGCTCTCGATGCGGCATGACTCAGATTGGCTGCACGCTGTGCCGCACCGCTGTGCGAGGCCTCTCAAGACCGGATCAGAAAGCGACTTTGCGACCGAGGTCGTCCTCCCGCATGAGTGCCACGAATCCGCTTCGCCTCGTACACGATACCATTCCGCGTCCGAGGTCTTCGTGGAGCACTGCGGTACGGCGGGAGGGATGACGACGACGGCGCCGGGTATCAACGGGCCACTGTCCTCATCCCCTGCGCGGGTGTCCAGACTAGGACGCCCTTCTGGAACGCCTGCGAACAGCGCTCCCCATCGCACGAGTCGTTGCTTAGCGGCAGACCGAGCGAGCCCATCGTGCCGCCCGCGGCCAGCCAGACATCCCGGTACTCGCCCTGCACGGCGACCACCCCATTGGACGGTGACCCGACGAGCGTGCCGCCCTGGAAGACCTGGTAGCACGTCGCCGAATCGCACAGTGCTCGGTCCGTGGGGGCCCCAAGCCACCCGGAGCCGGCGCCGCGCGCCTGCCACGGCGCGAGGAACCACCCCGACACCGTCACCATCCCGTGTTGCGACGTCCAAACCAAAGTCCCGTTCTGGAACGACTGCGAACAGCTCTTCCCATTGCAGGAGTCGTTGCCCATCGGCAGGCCAAGCGATCCCATCGTGCCGCCCGCGGCAAGCCACACGTCGCGGTACTGGCCCTGCACGGCGACCACCCCATTCGATGGTGACCCCACGAGCGTGCCACCCTGGAACACCTGATAACAGGTGGCCGAATCGCACATCGCCCCGCCTGTGGGAGCCCCAAGCCACCCGGAGCCGGCGCCGCGCGCCTGCCACGGCGCGAGGAACCATCCCGATACGGTCACCATCCCGTGCTGGGGCGTCCACGCCAAGACCCCGTTCTGGAACGGCTGCGAACAGCTCCGTCCGTCACACGAATCATTCGCGAGCGGAATACCCAACGATCCCGAGAGGCCGCCCGCCGCGATCCAGCGATCCCTGTACTCCCCCGATACGACGACGACACCGTTCGACGGAGAACCAACCAGCGTTCCACCTTGATACTCCTGATAGCACGTGACCACGGTGCACGCGACGTTCGCGAGCGGGTACCCCAAGTAACCACTCGCCATGCCGCGCGCGTTCCACACGTCGAAGAACACCCCAGTCGACGCCAGAGCACCGGAGGCATAGAACGCCCCGTGTGCGAACATCTGGGCGCATCGCGTGCCGTCCTCAGCGCAGAGCTCGGGGCCGCGTGCACCCCCAAGGGTGATTCCCCCTGATGCACGCCACGCGGCTTCGATGCGTCGACCCACCAAGGAACCGCCAATGCCGTCTGCGGCGATGATTCCCCCGTCGAACGACTGCGTGCACGTTCCGGTCGAGACGCACGTCGCCAGATCCGAAGGGAAACCGACATTCCCGTCGACGAAACCGAGGTTGCGCCAGATCGATTCGACGACGGCCGGCACCCCGAAGACGCCCCGTCCGGGGAACCAGAAGATGGTGCCCCCACGGAACGACTGCTGGCAGTATCGGCTGTTGATGCACACCACGTCACCGGTGGCGGGGCCAAGGACGCCCGACGCCCCACCCAGAGCGTTCCATGCCGCCGCGTACTCACCGGTGACGCGCTCCGCCGTCGGGTCACCGAACCAGTCCGTGTAGAGACGCCAGAAGTTGCGGTTGCCGTAGCTCGAGCAGGAGTCTCCCGTGCCGTAGAGGTTGTCGAGGGCTGCCTGGTTCGGGGTGTACGGGGTATAGATGTACAACGCTCGTGTCGCGTCGTTGAGGATGTTGACGCGCTTCGTTCCGCACACGCGATTGGTGTCCGGCGGAGTCGCCTGATACAAGATGTTGTTCCACCCGAGCTGATAACCGAACGAGCGCGGGAACTTTATGTAGATCTGGAACTGGCGCGCGGCGCCGTAGACCTGGTTGAAGAAACCGGCCGCGTTCGGGTCGCACGCCGCGCCGTCAGGGCAGCCCTGGCCCATGGCGGCTCGATAATTCCACTCCGTCGGAGACGTGGCGGTGACGAGTCCTTGCTCCTTCTGGAGCATGACCAGAATGACTTTCGGGCTCAGTCCGCAGGCCTGGGCCACCGTCACGATGATCTCCGCCGCACTCATGCTCCCGCCGGGGACCGCGCTGCAATAGGTGGATGCCGGAGTCGCCGGTATCGATGCCGCGCGGTAATCCTTCAGGCATGGATAGCCATTGGCGCCGGTGCAGCGCGCCACCTTTGAACCGAGGAAGGACTGGACCTCCGATGCTGTCATGGAGCCGGAGTCGAAGAAGTTCCGATCCGAAATGAGATAGCCGTCCTGAAAGTTCTTGGCGTCGGCGGCAGTCGCCGACGGAGCGACGATCGGGGCGACGGTGGCCACCAGGCCGCCGGCGACAGCGACGAGCACCGCCAACATGCCGATGAGACGGCGTGGTCGAGACAGGCGGGACACGGGGGTCATCCTTTGGTCACCTTCGCCTCGGAGGACACGGCCGTCCCCGACGCGGATCTGTAAGTCAGCACCAGTGTCCACTCCCCTGTGGGGACCCGAATCTCGATGAGACCGCAGTTCATGGCCGCAGGTGTTGGGGTGGCTTCGAGCTCTGCCGACAGGGATTCCCCGGAGGGCGACGTCGCGGTCAGGACACAAATCCCCGACGCGCCAGCATCACCCGTGACGAGGCCGGACGCGTGGACGCCCTGATCGTCGACGCCGTAGTTGACGATGGTGACTGTCGCCGGCCCGGCCGGCGTGTGGGAGGACTCCGGAACAACGTCGTCCGTGGGCAGGGGTGTCGGGGAGGGAGAGGGAGAGTCTGTCGGTATAAGGGTGGGAGCGTGCGTCGGCGTCTCCTGCGGTGCTGCCTCGGACTCGGGAGCGCACCCCACGAGCACGGTACTCATCAAAACGAGACCGAGGAGGGCGCGGGGTTGCCAGCGCGCGAACAAACGTTGCGGGATACCCGCGGAGACTGTCACTGCCCCAGTATTGACGTGGGTGCTTGTCCAACGCCCGAGCGACACGACCCAGACTGCTTTATGAGCCGGCGAGCGTGCGGAACTCCTCATAGTCGCGGATGTAATCGCCGTCATCATAAGGGAGGGAGGCGAAGACGATGAGCACCGCGTCGTGGCTGTAGTCGTACTGGGTTCCCCACGTCATCTTGGGCATGTGGAGTCCGATCGAAGGATCATCCAGCACGTAGACATTGCGCTCCTTTCCGTCATCCACAATGCAGGACACGCTGCCCGTAAGGCAGATGAGGAACTGCTCGCATTCTCGGTGCGCGTGCTCGCCGCGCACCTCCTTCGAGGGAACTCCGTGGACGAAAAACACGCGTTGCGGAGTGAACGGCAGATCTCCTGGGAGGTCGATCGGCAGCAGGGCGCCACGAATGTCGCTCACTGTGCGCAGCCGTGTCAGTGCCGTCGGCACGCCCGGGCTCCGGACCGCTGCGGGGCGGTGTCCTCCACGTGTCTCGGCGTACCCCACGATGCGCGCGGGGTTGCCGACGACAATGGCGTACGGGGGAACGTCTTTCGTGACGACGGCGCCGGCGCCCACCATCGCCTTGCGTCCGACGCGAATCCCGGGCAGGATGACCGCTCCCCCGCCGAGGGAGGCACCGTCCTCGATCACCGTTCTGGCGAAGGATTCGGGATATTGCTTGCTCCGCGGGAACGGATCGTTCGTGAAGGTCACGTTGGGTCCGACGAAAACATCGTCACCCAGTCGTATACCATCCCAGACCTGCACACCCGATTTGAGTGTCACGCGGTCGCCGATGCGGACGTCGTTCTCCACGAAGACGTGGTCGTTGATGTTGACGTCCTTGCCGATCACCGCTCCTGGCAGCACGTGCGAGAACGCCCACACCCGCGTGCCTTCGCCGACCGACGGGCTCTCGCAGATTCCGTCCTCGTGTACGAAATAGCCGATCGACTCAGTCATCCGAACTCCTTCTCTGCTGCGCGAACACGATCCGACCCGCGACGAATCCCAACGGCGCCGTGACCACGACGCTCAACGCGTTCGCGTACGCCGGCCAACCCAGTGCTCGGACGCCGCCGATAACGAGCAGTCCGATCAAGAAGATAACCAGGTAGCACAGTGCGTACACGCCAGCGGCCCGCATCGAGCCGTTGCTCGTGAAGACCCATCGCGCAGCGAACACGGTCGAGTATGCCAGTCCCAGTGTGAAGGAGATCCCGTAAGCGAGCCATCCGGGCATGACGTAGCTCAAGACGATGAGCACTGCCGTGGTAACCAGCGTGTTGGTTCCTCCGATCAACAGGAATCGCCATGCAGCCTGGCGCGAGCTGCGCGGACCGCCTGGCGCGACCGTCACCATTCCTCGCGCTTCATCACGATGGAAATGGGACGCTGCTTGGTGTTGTCGAAGATCCGCCACACGTAGGCGCCGACGATGCCGATGGAGGTGATCGTCAGGAACGTCGAGAACAGGATAGTCAGCATGAGCGGCACGTATCCCGGCTCATTGATCTGCCCGGCCATGTAATACACCAGGACGATGACTGCTGCGATGACGACGAGGGTTCCCCCGGCCAGGCCACCGATGAGGAGCAGATCCAACGGGATGTTCGTGAACGCGAACACGCTGTCGAGGAGGTACTTCACGCGCTTACGCAGCGTCCACTGGCTGGTGCCCTCCTCCCGAGCCTGTCGTTCGTAGGGGATCTCCGCCCGCCGGAATCCGACCCAGAACAGTTGGGCGACCAGGCTCGAGTTCGCCTCACTCATGCTGACGAGCTCCCGCGCGACGGCGCGAGTGCATCCGAAGACATCAACGCCCCCGGGGGGCATCTCCCGCGCGATGAAGCGGCGGTACATGCTCCAAAAGGTCCGGGCGCCGACACTCGACAGGGCGGGATCGTTGCGGGCGGTCCGGCGACCCACCACCACGTCAATCGTCCCGCTGGACAACGCACCATGGAACTCCACCATGAGCTCCGCAGGCTCCTGCAGGTCGGCCGCCATCACGCCGACGGCCTCCCCCCGCGCGGCGGCCAGGCCGGTGCGGATCGCAGCGAACGAGCCGAAATTGCGCGAGTGCTGCAGTATCTGGGTTTTGAATCGTGACCCGGGAACAGCCTTCACCAGAGCGTCGTACGAGCGGTCGGGCGAACCGTCCACGACGAACACCACCTCGGTGTCCGCGGGGAGGTCGTCCATCAACTGGTTCAGTCGGGCGACGAGGGAGGGCACGTTCTCCTCGTTGCCGTACACCGGTATGACTATGGAGAACGCTGTCACGCCAGACCCCTCAACGCGTCGCAGACGCGTTCCACCTCTTCATCCGTGAGTTCGGGGAACAGCGGGAGGCTGAATACCTGTGCGCAGGCCTCACTCGTTTGCGGAAGGGGTGCAGCCGGAGCAAACCGGGCGAACGCAACCTGCTCCCAATCGGGCACGGGGAAGTGGACGTCTGTAGCAATGCCGAGGCTGTCCAGCGTCGACCGGACCTCGTCTCGTCGCGTGCTGCGGCACACCGCGAGGTGGGCCCCGTGGCGCCCGGTCGCGGGGAGCACTGTGAGCACCTCCCGCGGGACCTCGGCGGCCGCTTCCCGGTAGCGCGCAATCACCTCGCGGCGACGGGCGTTCAAGTCGTCGACCAACGGCAGACGAACACGCAGGAACGCCGCCTGAAGCTCATCCAGCCGTGAGTTGGTCCCGCCCCGCACCATCGCGTCGTACTTCTTCCCCCAGCCGTACTGGCGCAGCTGACGCACGCGATAGGCCACTTCCGGGGATCGGGTGAGAACCGCACCCCCGTCGCCCACGGCCCCCAGGTTCTTGGTCGGATAGAAGCT
>JBQCJQ010000490.1:0-2788 GCA_051952615.1 Humibacter sp. | reverse complement strand
CTCCGCCGTGGCGGAATCCTCCATGAGGTCGTCGATCGCCACAGCACCCGTGCCACGCAGCCACGCCTCGACGTAGCGGAGCGTCACGCGGATGTCGTCCCGCACGCCCGCGAGCGTCACGTCGCCGTTCGCACCGGTGAAGTCGAGCAGGTCGGACGCCGACACGGACACGTCATCCCGCAACCGCCCCAGCTGGTTCGGTCGGTCGCCGAGCACGGCGTCGAACTCCGCCTGAGCGACCGGAATCAGGTCGGGATGAGCCACCCAGGTTCCGTCGAACCCGTCGCCGGCCTCGCGCCGCTTGTCATCCGCCACCTTCGCCAGCGCGCGACTTGTCACCTCGAGGTCACGTCGATTCGGGATGAACGCGCTCATGCCTCCGATCGCATATGCCCCGCGCTTGTGGCACGTCGACACCAGCAGCTCGGTGTACGCACGCATGAACGGTACCGTCATCGTCAGGCGCGAGCGATCGGGAAGCACGTGCTTGCGGCCCCGCGAACGGTACGTCTTGATGATGCTGAACAGGTAGTCCCAGCGTCCGGCGTTGAGCCCGGCGCAGTGTTCGCGCAGCTCGTAGAGGATCTCCTCCATCTGGAACGCGGCAGGGAGCGTCTCGATCAGCACCGTCGCCCTGACCGTGCCGCGGGGCATCCCGATGCGCTCTTGCGCGAAGAGGAAGACATCGTTCCAGAGCCGGGCCTCCTCGTGGTCCTCGAGCTTCGGCAGGTAGAAGTAGGGACCGCGTCCGGCATCGACAAGGCGCTGCGCGTTGTGCCAGAAGTAGAGCCCGAAATCGACGAGGCTTCCGGATGCCGGCAGGCTCCGACCCTCGCGGTCGAGGAACTGCACGTGCTTCTCCGCCAGGTGCCAGCCGCGCGGACGCATCACGATGGTCGGAGTGCGCTCGGCCGTGACGCGGTACTCGCGTCCGTCGGGACTGGCGTACGAGATCGTGCCGCGCACCGCGTCGTACAACGAGAGCTGCCCGTCGATCACGTTGTGCCAGGTGGGACTCGTGGCGTCTTCCTGGTCGGCCAACCACACCCGCGCCCCGGAGTTCAGGGCGTTGATGCTCATCTTGCGATCGGTCGGACCGGTGATCTCGACGCGCCGGTCATCCAGGCCGGGACCGGCGCCTGCGACACGCCAACTCGGGTCATCCCTGACCCATGCCGTTTCGGGCATGAACTGCGGGTCGCGGCCGTTCGCGATGTCGACGCGGCGGCGCATCCGTGCACCGAGCAGGTCGTGGCGCCGCGAGCCGAACCTGTCGTGCAGCTCGGTGAGAAAGCCGATGGCTCCAGGCGTGAGGATGTCGTCGTGACGCTCCCCCAGCGGCGCCGTGATCTGGATGCGCGGCTCGTGGTTCTCGATGATGTTCATGGTCGTCTCCTTCGTCAGAACTGCTGCTGTTCGGTCGACCCGGCGAGCGCAAGAGTGGCGCTCGAAGGGTTCAGAGCCGTGGCGATCAGGTCGAAGTAGCCGGTGCCGACCTCCTGCTGGTGGCGGGTGGCGGTGTAGCCGTCGCTCTCGGATGCGAGCTCGGCTTCTTGCAACTCGACGTACGCGCTCATCTGCCGTTGCGAGTAGTCGCGGGCGAGCGTGAACATCGAGTGGTTCAGGGCGTGGAAGCCGGCGAGCGTGATGAACTGGAACGCGTAGCCCATCGCCGCCAACTCGCGCTGGAATCGGGCGATGGTGTCGTCGTCCAGGTGCCGCTTCCAGTTGAACGACGGCGAGCAGTTGTACGCCAGCCGCTTGTTCGGGAAGTCCTGGTGGATGCGCTCGGCGAAGCGCCGCGCGAGCTCGAGGTCGGGCTCCGCGCTCTCCACCCAGAGCAGGTCGGCGTAGGGCGCGTATGCCAGCCCGCGCGCGATCACCGGGTCGATGCCGTTCCGCACCTCGTAGAACCCCTCAGCAGTACGCGTTCCGGTGAGGAACTCGCGATCGCGCTCGTCGTGGTCGCTGGTGAGAAGGGTGGCCGCTAGCGAGTCGGTTCGTGCGACCACGATGGTCGACACTCCCGCGACATCCGCCGCCAGCCGCGCAGCGTTCAGGGTGCGCACGTGCTGCGACGTGGGCACGAGCACCTTGCCGCCCATGTGCCCGCACTTCTTCTCGCTGGCGAGCTGGTCCTCCCAGTGCACGCCGGCGGCGCCGGCCTCGATCATGGAGCGCATCAGCTCGTAGGCGTTGAGAGGTCCGCCGAAGCCGGCTTCGGCATCCGCAACGATCGGCACGAGCCAGTCGATGCCGCTCGGCGCGCCCCCGGATGCGTCGATCTGGTCGGCCCGGAGCAGCGCGTTGTTGATGCGCCTGACGACGGAGGGCACCGAGTTCGCCGGGTAGAGGCTCTGGTCGGGATAGGTCTGACCAGCGAGGTTGGCGTCGGCCGCCACCTGCCATCCGGAGAGGTAGATCGCCTCGAGGCCCGCACGCACCTGCTGCACCGCCTGGTTGCCGGTGAGGGCGCCGAGCGCCGCGATCCAGTGCGGACCATCGGATGTCGCGCCGTTGGCCCCCGCGACGTGCGAACCCGGCACCTGCGAACCCGGCACCTGCGAACCCGGCACCTCCGCTCCCGGCACAACCGTGCGCTGCAGCTGCTCCCACAGCCGCTCGGCGCCACGACGGGCAAGCGTGTGCTCCTCGGCGACGGAGCCGCGCAGCGCGATGACGTCGGCAGCCGTGTAGTCGCGGCGAATGCCGTCCCAACGCGGATCGGCGCTCCACTCCAGCTGCAGCTCCTCGGCGGTCTGCGTCTGGTCGCCGGCTCGGGATGTCG
>JBQCJQ010000489.1:0-4048 GCA_051952615.1 Humibacter sp. | reverse complement strand
CCCTTCGCGTTGCTGCGCACCCAGTCGAGCTCGTCCGCGAGGCGCTTGGAGAGCTTCGCGTCCTTCTTGCCCTGAACCTGCAGGCGCTCGCGCTTCTTCTCGAGGTAGGTCGAGTAGTTGCCTTCGTAGGGGTAGAGGTGGCCGCGGTCGACCTCGGCGATCCACTCGGCGACGTGGTCGAGGAAGTACCTGTCGTGCGTCACGGCGAGAACCGCGCCGTGGTACTGCTTCAGGTGCTGCTCGAGCCAGAGCACGCTCTCGGCATCGAGGTGGTTCGTCGGCTCGTCCAGCAGGAGCAGATCGGGCTTCTGCAGAAGGAGCTTGCACAGCGCGACGCGGCGCTTCTCACCACCGGAGAGCACCGAGACCGGACTGTCCGACGGCGGGCAGCGCAGCGCGTCCATCGCCTGCTCGAGCTGGGAGTCGAGGTCCCACGCGTCCGCCGCGTCGATCTCCTCCTGCAGGGTGCCCATCTCGGCGAGCAGCGTGTCGAAGTCGGCGTCCGGCTCCGCCATCGCGGCCGAGATCTCGTTGAACCGATCGATCTTGGCCTTGATCTCTCCGACGCCTTCCTGCACGTTCTCGAGCACGGTCTTCGACTCGTCGAGCTCGGGCTCCTGCATCAGGATGCCCACGCTGAAGCCCGGCGTGAGCTTGGCCTCACCGTTCGACGGGGTGTCGAGACCCGCCATGATCTTCAGGATCGTGGACTTTCCGGCGCCGTTCGGGCCGACCACGCCGATCTTCGCCCCCGGCAGGAACGCCATGGTGACGTCGTCGAGGATGAGCTTGTCGCCCACCGCCTTTCGGGCGCGGACCATCGAGTAGATATATTCGGCCATGCGCCCCAGTCTATGGGCGGGGACGGGTTGCCTCTGCGCCCCGAATCGTCGGGAGCCGCAAGGGTCAGCGCCACTCACGACACGACATCGCGACGGCTGAGCTAGTGGATCGGAACGGTCTCGCCGATCAGGCATTTGCCGGTGCCGAGAACGGGCGCGACCTCACTGTGGTAGCCACCGATGTCGGTACCGAACTGACCGATCATGCAGCCGCCGTTGATCAGCACGGAGAACTGCAATGACCCCGGCTGGAGGTTGATGGTCGTCCGGTCGGCCGTGACCTGCATGTCGGCCTTCGAGAACCCCGCCGCCGCAAGCCCGTCGACGAACTGCTGGCCGGTCGGCGAGGGGTTCGCGGCGATGGTTCGACGATTCACGTAGTCGAAGTAGCCCAGGTTCTCCTTCGCGGAGCCCTTCGGGTTCACCGTCGGGACCACGCTCGGCACGGGGGCAGGCGCGCTGGACGTCACGCTCGGTCTCGATGTCGACGTCGGGGCCGGCGTCGCCGAGGAGCAGGCGGCCAGCCCGATCGCCAGCACGGGGGCGACGACGGCCGCGAGCACGACGAGCTGCGACCGGCGCGTGCGCCTGCTGAAACCCACGGACCGACTCCCCTCGCACCGATACCGCCTCAGGCGGCCAACGGGTCAGAAGTCTAGGGGCTCAGTGCTTCGATTTGCCTGCCAGCGGGCGCGGGGTGCTGTCAGAACGGCGGCTCAGCGTCGGAGAACACCAGCTCCCGCGCCTCACCTTCGTCCTGATCCTGCGCATCCTCGTGCTCCCCGACCGTGTCGGCCATGCCGTCGAGGGTCGCGCTGCCGGATGTCGTGCCCGGGGTGGTGTCCGGCGTGGTGGCCTGGGCTGTAGCTGAAGAGCCGGATGGGCCACCGGGGAGCGCCCATCCATCGGCATCCACCGCCGAGACGTCGGGCGCCCGCTCCGGCGTCGCTGCTGCCCCGATCGGCACCGGAGCCGGCGACACACCGGGTGACGCTGCCGAGTTCTTCGTGTAGACGGTGGTGCCGAACATGAGGTCGTGTCCGATGCCGTCGGCGAGCAGCTCGACGCTGATGCCGTGTCGGCCGTCGCGTTCCCACTCGTTGACCTTGAGGCGTCCCGTGACGACCACGCGATCACCTCTCGAGAGGGACTTCGCGCCGTTCTCCGCCAACCGACGGAAGGCGACGACGGAATACCAGTTGGTCTCCCCGTTCTCCCAGCTGTTGCCGTCGCGATTGAACCTGCGCTGGTTGGATCCGAGCCTGAACGTGAGTCTGGCCAGACCGTTGCCGACCATCATGAGGGTCGGATCGCTTCCGACCACGCCGACGGCAGAGACGATGTCCTGCATGAGATTGCCTTCCTGAGAGCGCGTGCATGCGCGTGGGTTGTCAGTGACTTGACCGCCCAGCCGCTGCGGTGCGACCAGGCCTGTGCGGTCCACTTTCTCTGGATGACGGCACGCGAGGGACGCGAAGGCCGACTTTCGGGAGAACCTCGTCACGGGCATCCCTGGGGACGAAGGGATAGCAGCAGTCCAGCGACCAGGCGGATCGGTCAATACGATGCAGACATGACCTATGTTGCCGATGCCCACCGATACGACTCGATGACCTACCGCCGCGTCGGGCGCAGCGGACTCAGCCTTCCGACCGTCTCGTTGGGCCTGTGGCACAACTTCGGCGACTCGCGCCCGATCGACACCCAGCGCGCCGTGGTGCGCCGCGCGTTCGACCTCGGCGTCACCCACTTCGACCTCGCGAACAACTACGGCCCGCCGGCGGGCTCGGCCGAGACGAACTTCGGCCGCATCTTCGCCGAAGACCTCGCGCCCTACCGCGACGAGATCATCATCTCGACCAAGGCGGGCTACTACATGCACGAGGGGCCCTACGGCGAGTGGGGATCGCGCAAATACATGCTGTCCTCGCTCGACCGCTCCCTTCAGCGCCTCGGACTCGACTACGTCGACATCTACTACTCCCACCGTCCCGACCCCGAGACGCCCGTGGAGGAGACCATGGGAGCCCTCGCCACCGCGGTGCGTCAGGGCAAGGCCCTCTACGCGGGGATCTCCAACTACAGCCCGGAGCAGACCAGGGCTGCCGCCGCTGCCCTCGCGGCAGAGGGCGTTCCGTTGCTCATCCATCAGCCCAGCTACTCGATGTTCAACCGTCACGTCGAGCACGGCCTTCTCGAGACGCTCGACGACCTCGGCGTCGGCGCCATCGTCTTCTCGCCGCTGCAGCAGGGGCTCCTCACCGACCGTTACCTGTCCGGATCGGTCCCCGGCGACTCGCGTGCTGCGACGAGCGTCTTCCTGCACGCCGAGAACATCACCGGCGAGTACCTGGAGCGCGCAAGGGCGCTGAACGAGATCGCCGAAGGACGCGGGCAGACCCTGGCCCAGCTCGCCCTGAGCTGGGTGCTGCGGCATCGGCAGGTGACGAGCGCGCTGATCGGCGCATCGAGCGTCGCGCAGCTGGAGCAGAACATGGGCGCCGTGCACGCCGCGCCCCTCACCGACGACGAGCTCGCCGCGATCGAGACGTTCGCCATCGACGGAACCGGGCGCCCGACATCCTGACCTTCAGGGTCACGCCGGCCGGATGACCGAGCGGACGACGAATCCGATCGGTCCCGGCATGCCTCACCGGCTCATGGCAGTCGCCCAGGTAGCGTTCGCTGCATGCAGTGGTGGAATGACTTTTCGGGGTGGCTCACGTCACAGGACGCTCAGCCGGTGATCTTCACCGCGGTCGTGCTTCTCGTGTCCATCGTTGTTGCCGGACTGCTGTCGGCATGGATCGCCCGTGGTGCGATCCATGGACTGCTGTCGCGCGCTGAGCGTGAGCAGAAGGCCGCCGCCGTCGCAGCCCTCGTGGATGCCGCCGTCGAGGCGTCCGTCTGGAACTCGCTCACCCCGGGTGAGCAGGTTCTCTCCGACCGCTCCGTCGGCCAGGCGGACATCCTGGTGCGCCTGCTGCCCTTGAAGGGCGCTGCTGTCGCCGCGGACTGGGCCGCCCATCAGCTCGCCGAGCTCAAGCGCACCTCGGCCACCTACGGCTACAACCTGGAGCCGGCCATCGTCGAGTTCCGCGACCGGCTGGTCGAGTGGCAGAACAAGCCGCGTCGCACCCGCCGGCTGTTCCTCGAAGACCTCGAACGGTGGCGCTTCGAGAGCACGTCGAGCGAGCAGACAGCTC
>JBQCJQ010000488.1:0-2522 GCA_051952615.1 Humibacter sp. | reverse complement strand
CTCATGATGTTCGGCCCGCCGGACGGGGAGTCGCCCAACTCGCAGCGCAGCATGGCGTGGAAGATCAAGCGGTTCAGCAACGACGACCTTCGCCAGCGGTTCGTCGACATGATCGTGCCGCAGGCGGAGATCCTCGGTGTGACGCTGCCCGACCCCGACCTGAAGTGGAACGAGGAGCGCGGGCACTACGACTTCGGCGAGCTGGACTGGAACGAGTTCTACGAGGTGCTGGCCGGGCGAGGGCAGGCCAACACCGTGCGCCTGGCGAACCGCCGTGCCGCACACGAAGAGGGTGCGTGGGTGCGCGAGGCAGCGAGGGCGTACGCGGCCCGTGAGGATGCCGAACGCTCGGCCCGTCTGGAGAGGGTCGCCTGATGGCCGCGCCGGGAGCCGAGGCGGGCGCACGCGAGACGTGGCCGCTGTGGGAGGTGTTCATCCGATCGTCGCGCGGGCTCTCGCACGTGCACGCCGGGTCGTTGCACGCGCCCGATGCCGTGATGGCGGTGCGCAACGCCCGGGACCTGTACACGCGGCGGGGCGAGGGCGTCTCGATCTGGGTGGTGCCGTCATCCGAGATCACCACGTCCGACGTCGACGCGCGCGGCGGGTTCTTCGAGTCGGCGGAGGGCAAGGAGTTCAGGCACGCGACGTACTACACCGCCTCAGAAGAGGTGCCGCACCTGTGAAGCACACGAACCGCGCCATCTCCACCGCCGTCTCCGCCGAGACGATCGAGCGAGAGCTCGCCGACGGTCTGGACCGCCCGGGCGACGACGTCGCGCGGTACGCGCTCGGGCTCGGCGACGACGCGCTCATCCTCGCGCAGCGCCTCGGCGAGTGGATCGCGCACGCGCCGGAGCTCGAAGAGGATGTCGCACTCGGCAACATCGGGCTCGATCTGCTCGGCCACGCACGCTCCTTCCTCACGTACGCCGGCTCGGCGTGGGGCGAGACCGAGGACGACCTCGCGTACTTCAGGGACGAGTCGGGCTTTCGCAACCATCAGCTGTTCGAGCGTCCGAACGGCGACTTCGCGCACACCATCGCCCGGCAGCTCATCGCCTCGGTGTACTGCGACGCGCTGTACCGGCGGCTGCAGGGATCCGAGGATGCGACGCTCGCCGCGATCGCCGCCAAGGCGGCGAAGGAGGTCGACTACCACGTCGACCACAGCGTGCAGTGGGTACGCAGGCTGGGTCTCGGCACGGAGGTCTCGCACCAGCGCATGCAGGCGGGCATCGACGCGATGTGGCCGTTCGTCGATGAGCTGTTCCGCGCCGACGCGTCGGCCGACGCGCTCGGTGGCGTCGCCGTTCCGCCGGAGACGCTGCGCGACACCTTCGATCGCACCGTGCCCGAGGTGATCCGCGAGTCGGGGCTCGAGGTGCCCGAGGTGCAGCCGGCGCGCGGCGGCGGTCGCGACGGCGTGCACACCGAGGCCTTCGGTCACCTGCTCGCCGAGATGCAGGTGCTCGCGCGCCAGCACCCGGGGGTGACGTGGTGATGACGACCACCGCAGAGCGCGAGGTGTGGGCGCTCGCCGCGACCGTGTGCGATCCCGAGGTGCCCGTGCTCACGATCGAGGACCTCGGGGTGCTCCGCTCCGTGCGGGTCGACTCGCCTGCCGCAGGGACCTCGCGTGGGGCATCCGCCGTGACCGTCGAGATCACGCCCACGTACTCCGGATGTCCGGCAGTGGACGCCATGCGCGACGACATCCTGAGCACCCTCCACGACGCAGGCTTCACCGACGTGACCGTGCGCACGGTGCTTGCTCCGGCATGGACCACCGACTGGATGAGCGAGGCGGGCAAGGCGAAGCTGGAGGAGTTCGGCGTCGCCCCGCCCGCGCCGCGCGGTGACGGGCGCGTCGGGCTGGGCCTCGGAATCCGGTGCCCGCACTGCGGGTCGCTGCATACACGCGAGCTGTCCCACTTCGGCTCCACCTCGTGCAAGGCGCTCTACGTCTGCCAGCGGTGCGGCGAGCCGTTCGACTACTTCAAGGCGCACTGATGACTGCGTCCGTGGCGTCGGGCCGAGCCGGGCATCCTGTCTCTGCTCCTCTTCCCTCGCAGTCCAAGCGGCGTGGCGCCTTCCACACGCTGGAAGTCTCGGCGGTGCGTCAGCTGACCCCCGATGCGATCGAGGTCACGTTCACGGTGCCAGAGGAGCTCGCGCACGCGTACGACTACGAGCCGGGGCAGTACATCGCGATCCGCACCCGCATCGGCGACGATGTGCTGCGGCGCAGCTACTCCATCTGTCAGGCGCCCGCACCCGGCGAGCTCAAGGTAGGCATCAAACGTGACCTCGGAGGCGTCTTCTCCGGCTGGGCGCTGGAACACCTAGCGCCGGGGATGACCCTCGACGTCATGAGCCCCGAGGGCAGGTTCACCTCGCAGGTGCCGTTGCAGAAGCCGGGGCACTACGCCGCGATCGCAGCGGGGAGCGGAATCACCCCCGTGATCGCCCTGGCGCAGAGCGTGCTGGCCGCGTCGGACACCAGCCGGTTCTCGCTCGTC
>JBQCJQ010000487.1:0-5264 GCA_051952615.1 Humibacter sp. | reverse complement strand
GCGAACATCGGCGCAGGGGTCGCGATCACGCTGGCGGATGTCACCAACAACGCGATCCTGCCGAAGAACGACACGGTGCACGCACACGCCCTGACGGTGAGCGCGACGGAGACCGTCGACGGCGCCGACGTGACGAGCACGTACGGCGCCCAGTCCACCAGCGGTGCGGGCGGCGGCAAGGTCTCGGTGGCCGGCTCCTTCGCCCTCGCGGTCGTCAACCAGGAGACCATGGCCGAACTGGCAGGCATCGTCACCCTGACCGGCGGCGACGCGGCGATCACCGCGGGCAGCAACGCGGCGACGACCGTGAAGGCGGAGCCGACGCCGGGTGGCGTCACCGCGACGAGCGTGGGCGTCGGGGCATCCGTCGCTCTCGCGCTGATCCAGGATGACACCACGGCGACACTCGACGACGGAATCGCCCTCACCGGCGCCGGCAACGTGAGCCTCACCGCCACAGCGGGCGACACCGCTTCGGCCGAGGCGAAGATGGGCGCGAGCGGCGGCAAGGTCGACGTCGCCCCGGCCGTGGCGATCACGCTCTCCAACGTGACGACGACCGCACGCATCGGCTCGCTGGCCACGCCGATCACCCTCACCGGGTCGTTCACCGCTCAGGCAGCACAGGTCGCGGGCGCCTCGACCACGGCGGGCGCGGTTGTCGCGGGCGGTTCCAGCGCCGCGATCGGCGTCGGGATCGCGCTGACCATCGCGAACGACACCGTGAGCGCCACCACCGACCGCAGCATCAAGGCCGGCGGGGATGTCACGCTGAGGTCGTCCAGCGTCTCCGGCTCGTCGGCGACCGCGCAGGCCTCGGCATCGGGCGCGCCCGAGTCGAGCGGGTCGAGCGGCGGAGCGGGCGACGGCGTCGACAGCCAGGTGAAGGGCCAACGCGACTTCGCCGACACCTCTGCCGCGAACAACGGCGTCAAGGGCTCGGGTGCGATGGGCACGCCGAGCGCCTCCACCAGCGACGGCAAGGTGAACGTCGCAGCGGCCATCGCGATCGACCTGGCCACCGTGAACACGACGGCGACGATCGAGCACGACGGGCTCGACATCACAGCGGGCGGCGTGGTCACCCTGGCGTCCAGCCAGAACACGGATGCCGCGACCAGCGCCGACGGCTCCGCCTCGCACGGCGCGACCGCGACGGTCGGCGCCGCGGTCGCCATCACCCTCGCGAACGTCACCAACCAGGCGATCCTGCCCACCGGCGACACGGTGCACGCCCACGGCCTCACGGTGTCGGCGACCGAGACCACGAACGGCGCCGACGTCACGAGCACGTACGGCGCCCAGTCCGCCAGCGGTGCCGGCCAGGGCAAGATCTCCGTCGCCGGCTCCTTCGCCCTTGCGATCGTCAACCAGCACACTCTCGCGGAGCTCGCCGGTGTCGTCACCCTGACCGGAGGCGACGTCACGGTCGCCGCGGGCAGCAACGCGACGAGCACGGTGAAGGCGGAGCCGACGCCGGGCGGCGTCAGCGCGAGCGACGTGGGCATCGGGGCATCCGTCGCCCTGAACCTCGTCACCGACACCACGACGGCGGTGCTGGATGACGGCATCACTGTCACCGGCGCGCACGATTTCACCCTACCGTCCTCCGCCACCGAACTTGCGACGACCGAGGCGAAGATGGGCGCGCAGGGCACGGGCAGCGCCAAGGTCGCTGTGACCCCGGCCATCGCCATCACGATCTCCGATGTGACCACCTCGGCGACCATCGGCACCCTCACGACCGGCGGCCTCGTCATCACGGGCAGCTTCGCGGCGGATGCCTCGCAGACCGCCGGCGCGACCAGCTCCGCCGGCGCGGTCGCCGCGGGCGGATCGACGGCCTCGGTCGGCGTCGCGCTCGGCCTCAACCTCGTGACGCACACCGTGACGAGCACGACCGGCCGGAACATCACGGCCGGCGGGTCCATCACGTTCCAGGCGTTCGGCTCGTCGGCCGACGCTGCGACTGCCTCGGCGTCGGCCAGCGGCGCACCTGGCACGAACGACCCGAACGCGCCATCCGGCGGCGTCGACGGCCAAGCCCAGCAGCAGCGCACCTTCGCGAGCGACACCTCGAGCACGTACGGCGGCGGCGGTGCGAACGGCAGCGCCAACCCCTCGGCATCCACCTCAGACGGCAAGGTCGCCGTCGCAGCGGCCATCGCGATCAACGTCGCCGACGTCA
The DNA here is from genome assembly GCA_051952615.1 of Humibacter sp. GTDB lineage: Bacteria > Actinomycetota > Actinomycetes > Actinomycetales > Microbacteriaceae > Humibacter. The sequence continues at coordinate 3,076 of JBQCJQ010000487.1, read as the reverse complement.
CGGCGACCGCCACCCTTCCGGACGGCCTCACCCTCAAGGCCGGCGGCCCGGTCAGCCTTGCATCGTCGGAGAACACCGACGGCATCGTCAAGGCGGACGGCACCGCGGTACAGGCCAGCAACGTCGGCGTCGGTGCGGCCGTCGCGCTCAACCTGGTGACGCTCGTGAACCGGGCATTCCTCGGAGCGCACACGACGGTCACGGCGAACGGGTTCTCCGAGAGCGCCACGATGACGAACGTCGCGGGTGACACCACGCACACCTTCACCGTCGAAGCGGACGCCGGAGCCGGCTCCCAGAACATCGGGGTCGCCGGCGCGGTCGCCCTGAACCTGGTCACCGACCACACCGAGGCGTACGTGCCGGGCACCGCCGTCGTCGGTGCGGGAACGGGCGACGTCAGCCTCGTCGCACAGAACCTGCGCACCGACTCCGCGAAGGCCAAGGCCGACGCGAGCATCGGCGGTGGCGGCAAGGTCGGCGTCGGGGCATCCGTCGCCATCAACGTGCTCACCGACAACGTGACGCGCGCCGAGGTCGAGGACGGCGCAGTGCTCACGGGCGGTCGCAACGTCACGCTGAGCGCCACGAGCTCCGACCCCGTGACCAACTCGGTGACGGCGGGCTCCGCCGGATCGAGCGTCGCGGTCAGCCCTGCGGTCGGCATCAACATCGTCAGCCCCGTCACGATCGCGCGGCTCGGAACGGGCGGCGCGCTGACCGCGACCGGAGCGGTGCAGCTCACGGCGACCCACACCGGCTCCGCCTCGGTAACCGGCGACGCGAACGCGGCAGGGAACGGCGTCGCCGTCGGGGCGATCATCGCGCTGAACATCCTGACCGTCACCACGACCGCTGCGACCTTCCGCAACATCACGGGCACGTCCGTTCTGATCTCCGCATCCACGACGACGGCGGGCGAAGCGGATGCCACAGCCAGCGCCCAGGGATCGGCGAAGGGCACCGGCGGCAACTCCGACTCGCAGGCGTCTCAGCAGCTGAACGGCACGCCGAGCACGGCAGGCAAGTCGGGACCGCTTCCGTCGTCGAGCGACAGCGTGAGCAGCGCGAACAGCCAGTCCAGCAGCCAGTCGGGGCAGTCCGGCCAGGGCGTCGGCGTCGGCGCGGCGGTCACCGTCAACTGGGTGGTCGACACCACGACAGCCAGCGTCGCCGACGGGCTCACCATCACGGCAACGGGCGCGGTCGTCGTGTCGTCGACGAACAGCACGGACGCCACCTCGAAGGCGATGGGCACCGCCCTGAAGCAGGGCAGCACGAACATCGGCGCCGCGATCGGACTCAACGTCGCGACCGTCGTGAACAAGGGATCGATCGGCGTCGGCGCCCACATCACCGGCGGCAGCGTCGCCGTGCAGGCCCTCACCCCGGCGAACGCCGAGAACGACTTCGTGGTCTGGGGCATCTCGGCGGCGGGCGGTGACGGGGAGGCGAGTGTCGCCGGTTCCGTCGGCGTTCAGGTCATCGACTACGAGACGACGGCCGTGATCGGCGCCGGCTCGACGGTGCGCTCGACCGGCGGCGTCGCCGTGCAGGCGAGCAACCCGATGGGGCTGCAGAACATCGCGGCGGCCGGCGGCATCTCGCTCGACGGCTCGGGCGTCGGCGCAGCGGTCGCGGTGAACATCCTCACCGTTCCCACGCTGGCGTACATCGATTCCAGCACCACTCAGCGCACGGTGATCGACGCGGGCGGCGCCATCGTCGTCACGTCGACGGCGGGCATCGCGGCACTCGCGCCGAACCTGCCGAAGATCACGGTGCCGAACGTCACCTCGGTCGCCATCGCGGGCGGCGCGGGCACGAGCGGCGTCGCCATCGGCGGCTCCGTGATCATCGACGTGATCAACCTCACGACCCGCGCGTACATCGCCGACCACGCGTCGATCAACCAGAACGTGCCGGTGAACGCGGCGCAGTCGATCACGATCTCGGCGCAGGACACGACGACGTTCGTGCAGCTGGCCGGCGCGATCGCACTCACGGCCGGCGAGGTCGGCGTCGGCCTCGGACTCGTCGTCGACGTGTTCAACAAGGATGTGCGCGCATCGATCGGCGCCGCCGTCACGGCACGGGTCGGCGGCTCGGTCTCGATCGCAGCGTCGGCATCGGAGTCGTTCACGGTGCTGGCAGTTGACGCCGCGGCGTCGACGAGCGCGGCCGTCGCCGGCTCGATCATCGTGGTCGTCGTGAACCAGGGAAGCGACGCACCCGGAACGAGGGCGTACATCGACGGCGGCGCCCAGTCGCCGACCACCGTGCTCGCGGGCGGCGACGTGAGCCTGCAGGCCTCCGACACGGTCCCCACCCTGTCGCTGTATGCGGGCAACCTCAGCATCGGCGGCAGCGCGGGCGTCGGCGTCTCGTCTGCTGTGCTCGTGCGCACCGGCATCGTGGATGCCTACATCGCCGCAGCCGACACCCTCCAGGCCCACGGCGCGAGCGGACTGTCGATCGGTGCGACGCAGTCGGAGGATGTCACCCTTCTCGCCGTCGGCGGTGCCGGCGGAGGCAGCGCGGGGGTCGCGGGCTCCGCCACCGTCGGCGTGCAGAACAACACGACGCATGCGCACATCGACGCGGGCGTGACCGTCAACGGCGACAACACCGGCGCCGCGGCCACGGAGGGCATCGCGCTCAGCGCCTCCGACACCACCACTCTCAAGGGCGTCGCCGGCCAGCTCGCGATCGGCGGCGCGGCAGGCGTCGGCGCCGGTGCCGACGTCGAGGTGCTGAACAAGAGCACCCAGGCATGGATCGCCCCGGGAGTCACCGTCACGGTGCGCGGCAACGCGACTGTCGACGCGGTCTCGAGCGAGAACGTGACGTCCATCTCGTCCGGAGGCTCCGGTGGCGGGGCCGTCGCGGTCGCCGTGAACGCGGCGGTGCCTGTCTTCACCATCGTGACCCAGGCATGGATCGGCGGCATCTGCTCGGCGAAGCCCGCCACCCCCGCGGCGTGCGCGAGCTCCCGCTCGGTCGTGAACGCGGGCGGAAACGCGCGGGTGGCTGCGACGGAGCAGCTGACGATGACCGTCGTGGCAGGCGCGATCGG
>JBQCJQ010000486.1:0-2093 GCA_051952615.1 Humibacter sp. | reverse complement strand
GGACCGGCGACCGGTCGCATGCCTCGACGAGCATGCGCATCGAAGGGGATGGACGGATCAGCTCGCTGCAGCACTCGGCGCACGGTCTGTGCGGATGCCGAGGTCTGCCAGAAAACGTGACGGCTCTCGTGGGCCGGCCGCATTCGCAGCCCAGCTCAACGTCAGCCGGCGTCTCGCACGCGTGACCCCGACATAGAGCAGGCGTCGCTCCTCTTCGATCGCCTCGTCGGTGCGGGCGTACCCTATCGGCACGAGGCCGTCGCCCAGGCCGACGATGTGCACGTCGTCCCACTCCAGACCTTTGGCGGCGTGCAGCGTGCACAGCGTAACGGCGGCGATCCGCGGCTCGTGCTGCGCGGCCTGCCGTGCCAGCAGGTCGTCGGTGAACTCGCGGAACGTCGTGCCCGCGGGGGCGTCGTCGACCAGCCCCATGATGGCGTTCAACGCTTCCCAGCGATCGCGCACGCTGCCCGCGCCCTGCGGCGCCTGAAGGGTCCACCCCAGCGATCGCAGCACATCGCTCACGGATTGGAAGAGCGGCTCATCCGAGACCGTGAGCGATGCGGCGCGCAGGGTCATGACGGCCTGCCGCACCTCGGGCAGATCGAAGAATCGCGCCCCGCCGCGCACCTGATAGGCCACCCCCGCATCGGTGAGCGCGGCTTCGAGCGGTGCTGCCTGCGCGTTCACGCGGTAGAGCACGGCGAGGTCCTGCGGCTTCGTGCCCTGCAGGATGCTCGTCGCGAGCCGCGAGGCGACGGCCGCCGCCTCTGCGGCATCGGTCTCATATCCGACGATCGTCGGCGACGGCGCGACGGCGGCGTCCTCCTTCGACGCCAGCGAGTGCAGAGTCAGCGCACCCGGTCGGCCGCGCATCAGGCGGTTGGCCGCCTCGACGATCGGCCCGCTCGAACGATAGTTCTGCTCGAGGCGCACGACCGAGGCATCCGGGTAGCGGCGTGGGAAGTCGAGGAGAAATCCGCTGGATGCCCCCGCGAACGAATAGATCGTCTGGCTGGCGTCCCCGACGACGCAGAGGTCGGAGCGGTCGCCGAGCCACAGGTCGAGCAGCCGCTGCTGCAGCGGTGAGACGTCCTGATACTCGTCGACGACGAAGAAGCGGTACTGCTCCCGCACGTGCATGGCGACCGCCGGCTCGGTCTCGATCATGCCGGCGCAGGCCTGCAGAACGTCCTCGAAGTCGAGCTGCCTGCGGTCATCCTTCAGCGCCTCATACGCGCGCTGCAGGTCGACGGCCTGTGCAGCACCGAGCGAGCCCGGGGTGGTGCGAGCAGATCGGCCGTCGGCGTCGGGCACGAGCATCCGCTCGTAGTCGTCGATGCTCAGCTCACTCACCTTGCGCCACTCGATCTCGGCGGCGACGTCACGAAGGGTCGCTGTGTCGACCTTGAGTTTGATCCGCTCTGCCGCCTGGCCGAGCAGTCTCGCCTTGCCGTCGAGCACGCGCGGCAGCGAGCCGCCGACGACGATCGGCCAGAAGTAGTTCAGCTGGCTGAGCGCCGACGCGTGGAAGGTGCGAGCCGAGACGCCCGTCGCGCCGAGCGCGCGCAGCCGGGTGCGCAGTTCCGACGCCGCCCTTGCGGTGAACGTGAGCGCCATCACCCGGTTCGGCGCATACACGCCGGTCGCCACACCGTACGCGATGCGATGGGTGATCGCGCGGGTCTTGCCGGTTCCCGCGCCGGCCAGCACGCAGACCGGGCCGAGCAGCGCTTCGGCCGCCACGCGTTGTGCGGCGTCCAGGCCCTCGAGCAGGGCATGGGCGGAATCGGTCACGCGACGTCCGCTCGCGACACGGGAGGCTCATCCAGCGGGCCGCCATACCAGTCGCGCACGATGGCGTGAGCGATCGACGACCCGCCGGGAAGCAGGATGTCGTCGCGTTCCCGCCAGATGTCGTCTCGGCTGAACCAGCGCAGGGCCAAGATCTCCTCGCCGTCCGGGCGCAGCTCGGTGTGGCCGGGGCGCGCGCTCGGGTGCGTGGCGTTGATCTGGGTTGGGGGGTGGGGCGGGGGGGGCGGTGGGTGGTGGGGGGGGGGGGGGGGGTGGGGGCGGGCGGGGGGGGGGGGGGG
>JBQCJQ010000485.1:0-2917 GCA_051952615.1 Humibacter sp. | reverse complement strand
GTGCAGCTGTGCCGCGACGACGACGAGGCGCTGGCCTACATCGCCGAGGTCGTCTCGATCGAGCGGGCGATGCTGCGCGCCGTCATGGACTGACGAATCGCTCAGGCCGGATACCGCTCCAGCACTGACGCAGCCATCGCCGGGTCGACCTTGAAGAAGATGTTGATCCGTGCGATGCGGCCGTCCGGGGCGAAGGTGTACTCGAACAGCTCGTCGATCTCGCGGCGGCGCCCGGCGCGTACGAAGACCTCATGGCAGCGCATGAACGCGTGCACGCCGTCGTCCGAGACGTGGATCGGCCCGGGGTCGACCTGCCACTCGTCGAACGAGGGGATGATCTCACGCAGCTTCTTGAGATAGGCCTCGCGGCCTACGCGGGTGTCGGGGCCGCCGTACCAGAGCACGATGCGCTCGACCTCGTCATGCAGCACCGGCTCCAGCGCATCGAACTCGTGCGCGTGCACATGCTCCCAGAATGCACGGATGGTCGCCCGACGCGTTTCGGCGCGGGCCGCGTGAGCCACCGCCCCGACACTCATCCGGCTGTCACCGGCGCTACGGGCAGGTGCACGACGCGCACGCGCGTGTACTCGTGCAGCCCGAGGCGACCGTTCTCGACACCCAGGCCCGAATGCTTGTGCCCGCCGAAAGGCAGTGTCGGCGCCAGGGCCAGGTGCGCGTTCACCCAGACCGTGCCCGCCTCCAGCCGACCGGCGACGCCTGCTGCAGCATCCGTATCCGTCCCCCACACCGACGCACCCAGGCCGTAGTCCCCGGCGTTCGCACGGTCGATCGCCTCGTCGAGGGTCTGGTAGCGGATCACGGGGAGGGCAGGGCCGAACTGCTCCTGCGTCTCCAGCCCGGTGCCTTCGGGAAGGTCGGCGACGATCGTCGGCTCATAGAACCACCCCGGCCGTTCCAGGCGCTTGCCGCCCGTGACGATGCGCGCGCCGGCGCGGGCGGCATCATCGACCAGCGATTCGACGCGATCCCGCTGAGCCTCGTTCGCGAGGGGACCCAAGCGCACGCCGTCATCGAAGCCGTTGCCGACGACCGTCTCGGCTGCGATGGCCGCGAGGGCACCTACGAGGTCGTCGTAGATGTCGTCGTGGGCGTAGATGCGCTTGATCGCGGTGCAGACCTGGCCGTTGTTGGCGAACGCGGCGGTGAACAGGCGTGGCGCGAAGCCGGCGACGTCGGCGTCGGCCAGCACGATCGCGGGATCGTTGCCGCCCAGCTCGAGGGTGACCCGCTTGAGGTCGTGGCCCGCGGCGACGGCGACTTTGCGACCCGCCTCGACAGACCCCGTCATCGTGACCTTGCCGGGAATCGGATGCTGCGTCATGGCCGCACCGAGGGCATCGCCCCCCGTGACCACCGTGAGCACGCCGGGCGGCAGGATGTCGGCGACGAGCTCACCCAGGCGCGCTGTCGCGACAGGGGTGAACGGCGACGGCTTCAGCACCATCGTGTTGCCGGCGAGAAGGGCGGGCACGAACTTCCACGAGGCGAGGCCGAGCGGCACGTTCCAGGGAGTGATCGCCGCGATCACGCCGATGGGCTCTCGGCGCAGCTCGACGATCCTCTGGTCGGTGCGCTCGATGACCTCGGGCTCGAGTCCGTACTCCGAAAGCGCGTCGATCCACCGCAGCACCGTGCCGACCTCGCCTCGCGCGTTCGCAAGGGGCTTGCCCTGCTCGTGCGTCAGCAGAGCGGCGAGTTCCTCCGTGTGCTCCTCGAGCCGGCGGCCCACCGCGCGCAGAAGCTGGACCCTCTCTTCATGCGAGCGCGCCGCCCATCCCGGCTGCGCTGCCGCCGCCCCGGCGAACGCGTCGTCGAGGTCGGCGAGGGTCGCATCGGCGACGGTCGCGAAGACACCTCCGGTGGCGGGGTCCTCGACCGGGATCCGCGTCGCGGTCTCGCGGGGCACCCCGTTGATGACGAGCGGGGGCTCGATCAGCTCCGTCACAATGTCCATTCGGCGAACTCCGCTCCTGCCAGGTAGCCGCCGTCGACGACGATGTTCTGCGCGTTGATCCGGGAGGCCTCGTCGCTCAGGACGAACCGCATCACGGACGTGATCTCGGACGGCGCGATCGGCCCGCCCACCATCTCGTACATCCGATCCCGCGTGGCGTCCGACATGACCCCCTCGAATGCCGCTCGCAGCCGGGTGTCGACGAGCCCGGGACCGACCGAATTCACACGGATGCCGCGGGCGAACAGCTTCGTCGCGAGCACGCTCGTATACGCCCACACCGCCTCTTTCGAGATGCCGTAGACGGGGCGATCGCGAACGTCGTCGGTCGTGCGCAGCCAGTCGAGGCCTTCGTCGAACGACGAGGCTGCGAGCAGACGACGGTAGGCGTCGACGCGGTCCTTCCAGCGATGCCCCGCCATCGAGCCGATGCTCAGCACCGCTCCGCCGTCCGGGATCTTCGGGACCAGCGCATCGGTGAGCGCCCGCAGGCCGAGGAAGTTGACGGAGAAGACGGTCTCGTCCGGGGCGGCGCCGCCCCCGGGGATCCCCGCGCAGTTCACGAGGGCATCGAGGGAGTCGATTCGGGATGCTGCTGCCTCGATCGCCGCGGGATCGGCGAGGTCGACCCGGACGAAGTCGTCGACCGAGACCGTCGGATCGGCCCGGTCCAGGCCGACGACCTCGATACCGGCCCGCCTGACTTCGCTCACGAACTGCGCACCCATCCCGGTGGATGCCCCCGTCACGACATAGCGCATGTACGCTCCCCTCCTCTTTCGTCGGTCACGCCCGGTCTCACGTGCGGTGCGCATGGCGCCGATCCCTCGGCTCCATGCGCACCGCCCCCAACAGATAACTGCTCCAAACAAACGCTGTCGAGGTACACCCTGGTGCTGCCCACGTACGGCTGCTCGGCCCGGCCGAGGTGCAGCTTCT
>JBQCJQ010000484.1:0-5062 GCA_051952615.1 Humibacter sp. | reverse complement strand
TGGACTACGTGATGGCCTCCCGCGAGGGGGGGCGGCCCGCGGCCCGCGCCGCCGCCCAGCCCCACGGGTTTTCCGCTTCGCCCCACCCCCCACCCCAAACCCCCCCCCACGCGGCCCGCCACTGCCGGGCCCTCTTCTGTGCCCGGCTCACCACCCCGCCATCTCTGTCCGGACCATCAATCCCACCCCGCCCAAGCCAGCCCCGCCCCAACCCACCGCTGTCCCAGCCATCCCCTGCACTTCCGCTGCTGAAAATCGGAGATCTGCGGCAGGCGTCGGTGTGTCGCACCCTCCGCACGGCGTGTCGCCGCAGATCTCCGATTTCCAGCAGCGCGGGCGAAGGCGTGAGGGTGGGGTGAAGGGGTGGCGGGACGGGTGGGTGAAGGGGTGGTGGGACGGGTGGGTGAAGGGGTGGGGTGAACGGGTGGTGCGGGGTGGGGCGAAGGGGTGGCACGTAACACGGCACACGGGGGTGCACCCGTCCGGGCAGAATTGACCTCACCATGGACTGGCAAACCTCAGAAGACACCGTGCCGTCGAGCTTCATCACCGAGGCGCAGGCGCGCTCCCTGCTGGGCAAGCCGCGCGCCAGCGGGGCGTGGCGGGAGGGGGACCCGGTCGGCGAACGCTTGTTCGCTCGCATCGGCCCCGTCGCATTCGAGAGCGGACGCTCGCTGTCGAGCGCGACAGTGGCGTACGAGACCTGGGGCACGCTGAACGAGGCGCGCGACAACGCGGTGCTCGTCCTGCACGCGCTCACCGGTGACAGCCACCTGCTGGGCAAGGCCGGCCCGGGGCATCCGACCTCCGGCTGGTGGGGCGGCGTCGTCGGCCCGGGTCTCCCGGTCGACACCGATCGCTGGTTCGTCGTCGCGCCGAACATGATCGGTGGATGTCAGGGGTCGACCGGTCCGGCATCCCTTGCTCCTGACGGCATCGAGTGGGGGCCGCGCTTTCCGTACACGACCATCCGCGACCAGGTGAACGCGCAGGCGGCGTTCTCCGACGCGATCGGGATCGACCGCTGGGCAGCCGTGATCGGCGGATCCATGGGCGGCATGCAGTCGCTCGAGTGGGCGATCAGCTTTCCGGACAGACTCGAGCGCGTCGCCGTGATCGCCGCTCCCCCGTTCTCGACAGCCGACCAGATCGCGCTCAACTCGGTGCAGATCGAGGCGATCCGTGCCGACCCGCAGTTCCGGGCGGGGCGCTATTACGACGCCGACGACGGGGACGGCCCGCACGCGGGGCTGGCCCTCGCACGACGCATGGCACTGCTGAACTACCGCAGTGCGAACGAGCTCAACGAGAGGTTCCAGCGCAGCTGGCAGAGCGGCATCAGCCCGCTCGGCGCCGGCGGCCGGTTCGCCGTCGAGTCGTACCTCGACTTCCACGGCAACAAGTTCACGCGCCGCTTCGATGCGAACAGCTACATCACGGTCGTCAATGCCATGACCTCGCACGACGTCGGCCGCGGACGAGGAGGAGTGGATGCCGCACTCGACCGCGTCACAGCCCGCTCGCTCGTGCTCGGCATCGACAGCGACCGCCTGTACACCGTGGACGGCCAACGCGTGATCGCCGCCGGGCTCGGCGCCAGCATCCACGGACCGGATCCCATCGTCATCCATTCCCCGTTCGGTCACGACGCTTTCCTCATCGAGGACGAACTGATCGGGCCGCCGCTCAGGTCGCTGCTGGAGTCCTGAAGCGAGAGCGCTCGGAGCGCAGGATGAACGCGAGCGCGCTCGGGCATGAGAAAGTGTCACTCGGGTGACCTAAAGTTTCTTAGGGGTTACAACTCTCTTTGGCGCTCTGGTCGCGCCGCCACAGAGACCAGCCGGAGGACCGATGACGCGCACCGCCGAGCAGCGTGATCGCATGCTGGCGTCCGCCGCGAGCCTGGTGATCATGCTCGATGCGATCAGCGCCGCGGTCTGCGCCGCGATTCCCGGTGTGCTCCCCGAGCCCGAGTCGACGATCAGCGTGATCGCCCTGTGCCTGCTGCTCATCGCGGCGGCCGTCTACATGCAGCGCAAGCCGTCCCCGATCCCCGTCGTCGTCGTGCTCGCCGCCTCGGCGATCGGAATCGGCGTCGTCGGCCTGAGCACAGGTGCGCACGGAACCCCCGCAACGTCCGTCGTCGCGCTGCTCGCCGCGGCGAGCGCGGGATCGGCGTTCCTGCTCGCGGTCGACACCAGGCGCCGCATCATCATGGTGGTCGCCTTCCTCGTCATCGTCGCGATCGTCGTGCCGACGGCCAGCGGTCTCGGCAGCAACCTCGTCACCGTGCTCTTCGTCACGGTCGGCAGCTGGGTGTTCTGCTCGGGCATCGGCATCTGGGTCGCCCACCTGGTGCCCCGCGCCGTCGAGCGCATCGAGGGCATGAGCGACGCATACCGCACCGAACGCCAGGCCAGCGAGTTCGAGGCCCGGCGCAGGCAGAGCGCCCGGCTTCTGCACGACACGGTGCTCGCCACGCTCACGCTTCTGGCGCACTCCGGCCGCGGCGTCGGCGAGAACGCCCTGCGCGCCCAGGCCGCCGAGGATGCCGCGCTGCTGCGCCAGCTGCGCCTCGGATACACCCCCGACCCCGCGTCCTCGGGCGACTACCGCCTGCGGCAGGTGCAGGAGTCGACACTCGGCAACACGCTCGAGACGGTGAAGCAGCGCTTCAAGCGCATGGGGCTCGACGTGGCGTGGCACGGCACCGGCCACGTGGTACTGCCCGCCGAGACACTCGACGCCTTCCTGCTCGCCCTTGCCGAGTGCCTCGAGAACGTCCGCAGGCACTCGGGCGAGACCCAGGCGCACGTGACGATCACGGATGACGACGTCACCGTTCGCGCCATGGTGACCGACTCGGGTGTGGGCTTCGACGTCGGCGCGGTCTCCCCTGGGCGACTCGGATTCACCGAGTCGATCGTCGCCCGCGTACGAGACGTCGGCGGGAACGCCCGACTGTTCAGTGCACCCGGCTCCGGTACGACCGTCGTGCTGGAGGTGCCGAAGCAATGAGCAGGCTCGACGCCCGCGCGACGCACGTGTACACCGGTGTGGCACAGCTGCGCAGGGGCACGATGGTCATCGCCGACGCGCTCATCGCCGCGTCGCTTCTGCGGCTCTGCTACTTCGGGCAGTTCTATCCGCGTCCGCTCCTCGGCGTTCTGGCGACGGTGCTGCTCATCGTCGTCGCGGTGCTGATGTGGTTCATGCCGGCGCCGCGCGAGGTTCCGACCGAACGTCTGCGCTTCGCCGGCCTGATGGCAGCCTGCGCGATCATCACGGGCCTCGACCTCGCGGGCGCATGGGCGCCCGGTCCCGTACCGGTCTTCCCCGTCACGTGCATCGGCGTCGGGGGTCTGCTCCTCGCGGCGGTCACCACGCGGCCGCCACGCGACATCCTGGTGGCGACCGGTGTGTTCGGCGGGGTGCTGATCGTTGTGCTCGGCCTCGAGGTGACCGAGCCGATGTCCGCCGCGCCGCGTCTGGCCTTCATCGCCATCGCCTGCGCCCCCCCGCTGGTCGGGATGGCGCTCGTGCGCTCCTTCCGCACGATCGTGCAGTTCCACTCCGAGATCGCGCAGACGCAGAGCACGACGACGACCGACACGTCGGTCGGCATGCTCGCGTCCGAGGAGCTCGAGCGACTCGACTTCGCGGCTGAGCAGCTGCTGGAGTACGTCGCGGCCGGGCGAGCGGAGCTGCCGCTCGACGAGGAGACCGCGGCACGGGCATCCGCTCTCGCGACGCAGCTGAGGCTGCATCTCGTCGACGACCGCAGGCAGACCTGGCTGCATCACGCCGTCACCGAGTCGGCGGTGCTCGACTCCGTGACGGAGATCAACGATCCGGAGGGCCTTGCGGCCTCGCTCTCCTCGCGACAGCGCGACGGGCTGTTCTCCGCCATCTGGATGCTCGTCGGCAGCACCTCCAAGTCCTCGACCTCGCTGGTCATCACTATTTCGAGAGGTGCGGATGCCGGTCCTCACGTTCGGAGCCTCAACGTGGTGATCGAGGTGACAGGCATTCCGCGACGGCAGATCGACCCCTCGGCGTGGCAAGCTATTCGCAGGGTCGGGCGATACACCGAGACCGGTTCGTCCGCTATGGTTCGCATTGAGGTGGACTGCCTTGTCGATGCAACGCAGGATCGATGATGCCCACCACGGCAGCCCGCGATGTTCGACCCGACGCGGGGGAAAGTAGAGACAGCAGCGTGAAGGAATCAGCTCCGAAAACGATCAAGATCGCCATCGTCGACGATCACCGCATGCTGCTCGGGGCGCTCACCGAGTGGATCAGGAGCGCTGCGGACGACATCGAGATGGTCGCCGCCGTCGCGACCTGGCCAGAGCTGCTCACGCACGAGGCCTTCCCCGTCGACGTCGTGCTGCTCGACCTCGACCTCAAGGACAACATCCCGGTCTCCATCAAGCTGCAGGCGCTCAAGGCCGCCGGGGTGCCGACCATGCTGATGAGCGCGTACTCGGACCCCAACGTCGTGCGCGAGGCCCTGGCGGCGGGGGCCGCCGGCTACCTGGTGAAGAGCGAGAACGCCGACATGATCGTCGAGGCCATCCGTGCCGCGGTGCGCGGCGACTCGTTCATCTCGGAGGAGCTCGACGTCGCGCTCAGCCAGAGCACCACCGGAGCCCCGAAGCTCAGCGCTCAGGAGCGGCGCGTCATGGCGCTGTACGGCGCCGGAGAGCCGGTGAAGGCGGTCGCGTTCAAGCTCGGCATCTCCGACGAGACGGCGAAGAGCTACCTCAAACGCATCCGCGAGAAGTACCGCGTGGCCGGCTACGACGTCGGCACGAAGGTGGCGCTGCGCACGCGCGCCATCCAGGACGGCATCCTGCTGCAGAACGAGTGATCGCGGCGGCGCCCCCGCTAGAACTTCACGCCAGCGTGTCGATGCCACCGGTGTGGCCTGCGACGGGCAGCCCCCGTGCCGCACGCACCCTGTCGATGGTGAACGACGCGATCGCGAGCAGCAGGCCGAAGGCCGAGAGCACGAGGCCGACCCAGACGGGCGCGCGATATCCGAGACCCGCAGCGA
>JBQCJQ010000483.1:0-2130 GCA_051952615.1 Humibacter sp. | reverse complement strand
GAGCTCGCCGCCCGCGCGTTCGACCAGGCCGCGTTCCAGCGCGGAGTGGACGTCTTCGTCGGAGGGCTGCGCCGTGAACGCGCCGGAGCGCACGTCGGCGAGCAGCTCGTCGAGCGCGTCCGTCATGCCGGTCAGCTCGTCGGGAGACAGATAGCCGGCCGCGGCGAGCGCCTTCGCGTGCGCCTTCGACCCTGCGATGTCGTAGTCGGCGAGCCGCCAGTCGAACTGCGTCGACCTGCTCAGCTCGGTGAGCTCCGGCGACGGGCCGCCGGAGAAGCGACCGCCCCAGAGGGCTCCCGCCTCGCCGGCCCGGTTGCCGTCGGTGTCGTTGTGGTCGGTCATCCCTCGTTCTTCCTCAACAGCCAGGCGAGCAGTGCCTTCTGGGCGTGCAGGCGGTTCTCGGCCTCGTCCCACACCACGGATGCCGGGCCGTCGATCACCGACGCCTCGACCTCGTACCCGCGATACGCGGGCAGGCAGTGCAGGAAGATCGCCTCGTCGGATGCCTCGGCCATCAGCGCGTCGTCGACACGGTAGTCGCCGAACACGGCGACCCGCTCGGCCTTCTCCGCCTCTTGCCCCATCGACACCCAGGTGTCCGTCACCACGACGTCGGCACCCCGTGCCGCCTCGTGCGCATCGGCCGTGACCAGCACCGAGCCGCCCGTCTCGGCGGCGATGCGACGAGCGTCGTCGAGGATGTCGGCGCGGGGCGCGTACTCCGCGGGTGACCCGATACGCACGTGCATCCCCGCCGTGGCGCAGGCGAGCAGGTAGGAGTGCGACATGTTGTTCGCGCCGTCGCCGACGTACGCGAGCGTGCGGCCGGCGAGCGTGCCGAGCCGCTCACGCATTGTGAGGAGGTCGGCGAGCAGCTGGCAGGGGTGGAAGTCATCGCTGAGCGCGTTGACCACGGGGACAGTGGTGCCCGATGCCATCTCCTCGAGGCCGGACTGCGAATAGGTGCGCCAGACGATGGCGGCGACCATGCGCTCGAGCACGCGTGCCGTGTCGGCGATCGACTCCTTCGCGCCGAGCTGGCTCTCGCCGCTCGTGATCACGAGGGGTGAGCCGCCGAGGTCGGCGATGCCGACCGAGAACGACACCCTGGTGCGGGTGGAGGTCTTGTCGAAGAAGACGGCGACGGTCTGGGGTCCTGCCAGCGGTCGGTCGGCGAAGCGGTCGGCCTTCATGCGGAGCGCGAGGTCGAGCACCTCGGCCTGTTCGGCGGGGGTCAGGTCGTCATCGCGAAGAAAGTGGCGGGTCACTGGTGGTCTCCTTCGGTGTGCTGAGCCGTGGTGTTCTGAGCGGCAGTGCGCCGTGCTGCGACGTCGTCGAGTGCCACGCCGAAGCGGCGGCCGAACTCGGCGATTTCGGCGTCGCCGACGATGAGCGGCGGGGCGAGCCGCACTGTCGAGTCGTTGGGAGCGTTCACGATGAGCCCGTGGTTCAGTGCCGCAGCGACCACGGCCGGTGCCACAGGCTCGGTGAGGCCGATGCCGATCAGCAGCCCGGCGCCCCTGATCTCCCGGATGAGCGGTGACTCGAACGCCCACACCACCTCGCGAAGTCGGGCACCGGAGCGCGCCGCGTTCCCGACGAGGTCGGCGCGCTCGATCTCGCCCAGCACGGCGTTCGCCGCGGCGGTCGCGAGCGGGTTGCCGCCGAACGTGGTGCCGTGCTGTCCGGGTTCGAGCAGGCCGGATGCCCGGCCGAAGGTGACCAGAGCGCCGATCGGCACGCCCCCGGCCATCCCCTTCGCGAGCGTGATCGCGTCGGGCAGGATGCCGGCGTGCTGGTACCCGAACCAGGCGCCGGTGCGGCCGATGCCGGTCTGGATCTCGTCGACGATGAGCAGCGCACCGTGCTCCTCGGTGAGCCGCCTCGCTTCGGCGAGATAGCCCTCCGGCAGCTCGACGACCCCCGCCTCGCCCTGGATCGGCTCGACGATGAGAGCTGCGACGGTGTCATCCATCGCGTTCCTCAAGGCCTCGATCGTGACGTCGAGGTGCTCGACGCCCGGGACCATCGGCAGGAACGGCTCCTGCATCTGCGGCTTACCGGTGAGGGCGAGCGCGCCCATCGTGCGGCCGTGGAAGCCGCTCTTCAGGGCGAGGATGCGGTGCCTGC
>JBQCJQ010000482.1:0-2306 GCA_051952615.1 Humibacter sp. | reverse complement strand
TGCACTGGCTGCGACCGCTGAACTCACCGAGATGATGCGGCGCGGCACCATCGAACCCACCATTGAAGCCTCCCGCACCGCGGCACGTGAAGAACTCCACCGAGCGGCCGCACCGGTGACCGCTGCTCAGGCGGGACCCGTCAAGACCTCCGCACCCGCTACGAGCCTCTAAGGAACGCGATACGTGCGGCAGATCGGCGTTGCCACCCGGTTCCGCGCCTCAATGTCTCCTTCCAAGGCAACATACGTGATCAGCGCAATCCCATGCGCATCCGCAAGATCCGCCGCGTCGCCGAAACAGCCTCCGGAGTGGAACACCAGGGCACGGCGTCCATCGGATGCGGATAGAGCGATTGCGCGCTGTACAAGAGGAACCTCGATGTTGCCGATCCGGTTCTCTACCAGTGCGACGTAGCGGGAGCTGTACAGATCACAGACTGCGGCAGCGTCACCCGAAGCGATCACCGTGTCGCCCTCGCCCAGATAGACCATCCAGTCCCGGCAGAACTCAACTGCCGCAGCTTGCGAAGACCCGACAGGGCGAGGGCGTGGACGTTCACCGTTCATGACTCAACGATCCTCCCAGGCGACGACAAAGGCGACCGTTACAACTCGAAGCTCGTGAGCCGCGCTATCCGAAGGTGCCGGGAAGGACGTTCCGTAATCAGGATCAGCAGCCCTACCGCAAGTCCAAGTTGGGTAGCTCTCGCAAAGCCGGCACGGCCGACAATCGGGCTTGGAGGAGAGCTGTACCTGAGTGAAGCTCGATCGGTGAGGTCGTCGGCGGGTAGAACTTCGATAGCCAAATGATGCGGTGCGCGATCACCTGCGCGTGAGTCAACTCGGTGTCGGTATTAGAGGGGTCGAAATCGGCCCTCCGGATGTGTCCGATAAAACGAGCAATATGTCGGCGGGGGCGCTTGCCGGCCTGGCTGATGGCCGCTAGTCCGCTTGGGGTTGCGGGCGGAGTCGGTGTGCTCTGATGGCGATCCGACCGTCACGGCATAGGCCCGTTACGTGGAGCCGCGGAGAGCTACCGATCCACGGTGTCATGCATGCCCATTCGAATCTGAGTCGTGCAGTTCGCGATCAGGCTGTCTGTTCGTAGCCTTCGAAGTCTTCACCTGGTTTGGCGTTCGGGTACTGCGCGACGCTTCGGAGGTAGGCGCCGACTTCCCTGAACGCTGGAACGAACATCCATCCCATGTCGAGCTTTTCGTTCATGAGGTTGTATTGCTCGCCGGGGTCGCTGCTGAGGTCATACACGTGCGGGAACATGGGCTTGCAGATGGGTTCACCGATTCCCTCCGCGTACCGGAGGACGACTTTGATGTCGTGCCACTTGATTGACATGGGCTCGCCGTCGGGGCCGCAGAACAGGATCGACTCTCGCCCGGTCGAGTCGGTGTTGCCGAGCAGGAATTCAGATGCGTCGATGCTGTCGATCGGCCGGTCAGTCGGCACGCGGTCGGCTGCGCCCGCGAGCGTTGCGAGCGTGCGGAACCAGTCGACCGATGACAGCAGCTCATCGGTGACGATGCCGGCGGGGACCTTGCCCGGCCAGCGGATCATCCCCGGTACGCGCATGCTGCCCTCGAACGGCGGGGTCATGAAATTCCCGTGCCAGGGGCCGTTCGACCCGCCGAGGGTGGCGTTGACGCCGCCGGCGGCGTTATCGCTCAACAGCAGCACGATTGTGTTGTCGGCAATGCCTGCAGTGTCGATGGCGTCGAGGATCTGGCCGAAGCGATAATCAGTCTCCGCGATGATGTCAGCGTACCGGCCGTTTCGCTCGGGCGAGGTCTGGTCGAAGTCTGGATGAGCTGCCTCCGGAGGGTGCACGTGTGAGAAGGCGACGTAGGTGAAGAAGGGCTCGCCGGCCCCCGCCTTGCGCTGGATGAAGTCCGTTGCCAACTCGGCGATCTTTTCATCCACGAATGGTCGGATCGCGGTATCGAGGTCGGCCACCGCGACCGGCTTTTCGCCTCGCTTCGCCTCCCAGATCTTCGGTTGCTCTTCGACACCGGACTTGACGAGTTCGCGGAATCCGGCGTAGCTGGAATATCCAGCCTCATCGATGGTGTTCCGGTAGCCCCACCATTCGTCGAAGCCCTGGTCAGTCGGGAGCCGGCCTTCCACCTCTCCGAGATGCCACTTGCCCCACGCCGACGTTGCATAACCAGCATCGGAAAGAAGTTCGGCCAGCGTGTACTCCCAGGGGCTGAGTCCGTAAGCACCCTGCCCGGGCAGAGGAACCGCATATGTACCGGAGCGGGACGGCAGGCGTCCGGTCAAGCATGCAGCCC